>JBDUCB010000408.1:0-2873 GCA_040003695.1 bacterium | reverse complement strand
CGACCAAAACCTGCCTTTACAGTGCGTATGCTGCCCTCGAGAACTTTGCGCGATCGATTAATCAAACAAATGTCGTCGCAGATCTTTTCGGCAACTTCCATCTGATGAGTTGAAAAAATGATTGTCTTTCCGGCTTGCTTTAGTTCGAGCACTATCTCTTTCAAGAGATCGAGGTTTACCGGATCCAATCCCGAGAAGGGTTCATCAAGAATCAGAAGGTCCGGTTCGTGCAGCACCGTAGTGATGAATTGCACTTTCTGTTGCATGCCTTTTGATAATTCGCTGGATTTTTTGCTTTTCCAATCGGCGATGTGCAAACGTGCCAGCCAGCGATCGGCCCGTGCTTCCGCGTCTTTTCCGTTGATATTCTTCAACTCCGCAAAGAATCGAAGCTGATCGCCAACTTTCATTTTCTTATAGAGACCGCGCTCCTCAGGAAGATAGCCGATGCGATCCTGCGTAGCCGGTGTAATTGCCTTCCCGAACAATTCGACGGCGCCGGAGTCAGGCGCAAAGATATTTACGATCATCCGGATGGTGGTGGTCTTGCCGGCGCCGTTTGGACCAAGCAGTCCGAAGATACGGCCGGCGTGAACTTCAAGGCTCAGATCATTTACGGCGGTAAAATCGCCGAAACGCTTCGTGACATTTCGCAGAACTACTGTTGCAGCGCTTGTGGACATTTACAGGTTCGCTTTCGGTCGCCCTTTTGTGGACACTCTCGACTGAAAACTGTAGGAGCCAGGCCAGTATTATCGCGAAGAACTGCTTTGCATAGAAAGTCATCAACAAGTCCGCGCAGCGGACGAATGATAATAGCCCAGCAGTTCACTGCTGGGCTTGAGGTTCAAAAGGAAATTACAGTCCGTGAAGCGGACGGATGAATATCAGGCCCGCTAATCAACTCATCAGCCGTCCGCTTCACGGACTTGGTCAAGAATCCCTGTCTTTCCCCAGCGATGAATCGCTGGGCTATCTTCATTCGTCCGCTGCGCGGACTATTCGATTGATCGATACAATCCGGCACGCCGATAGGCTTCGTCCAGCAGTTCTACTGGATGACAAATCTTTAATTCGATACCGGCGAGTAATGCTCCGGCGCCGATTTGCATCTGGCACCCCGGATTACCAGTCGCTAAAACGCGTGCGCCAGTTTCGCTAATGCGCGCGAGTTTTTCATCCAGCACGTCGCGCGACAACTCAGACTCCAGCAAGTTGTAGATGCCCGCACCGCCACAGCAACGTTCCGAACCTTCGAGTCGCGCAAAGTTTAGCTGCGAAACACTACTCAACATTTCAAGTGGAGCTTCACCTACATGTTGTCCGTAAAGCAAGTGGCATGATGCGTCGTAAGTTACGCTGGCACGCGACGCGCTCGCGCCTTTCTTGATGGCAATCGTCTTTAGCTGCTGACTTACATCACGAACACGCGCGCTGAATTCTCGCGCTCCCGCAGCAAATGATTCATCGTCAACAAGCAAATGACCATACGAAGCGAGCATCGCGCCGCAGCCGCCTGCGTTGGTGATGATCGGCACGTTTCTCCCGTGCGAAAAAGCCGAGATGTTACGGCGGGCAAGAACACGCGCCGATTCTAAATCACCAGCATGCGCGTGCAACGCGCCACAACAGGTTTGGCTATCCGGCACCTGCACAGCGAAACCATTTGCTTCGAGGACGCGTTCGGTGGCGCGGTTGACGCGCGGGAAAAGTCCTTCGCCAACGCAACCGGTGAAGAGCAGCAACTCGCCCGCGGTTGTTTGCTGGGCGTCTGAATTATTGGTGCGGGAGTTGATGCTGGAATTTGATCCTGTGAAAGCTGTTCCGCTCGAACTCTCGAGCAGCGCGAGCGAGAACTCCACTCGGTGCGAAAACAATCTGGCAAGTTTCGCTTTGCGCAGCAGACGTGCTAGCCCGCTATCTCGAAACAAGCGCATGACTGCGAACGCAAATTTCAACCGCGCCGGATGCAGCCAAACATGCCGTAAAACAAAACGCAGCAGGCGATAGCTGAACCCGGTTTGCGCTCCGGCTATGAATAGTTCCGCGCGCGCCGCTTCAAGGAGCTGGCCATACTCCACTCCCGCGGGACAAACCTGTTCGCACGCACGGCACCCAAGACAGCGATCTATGTGACGCTCAAAAGCTGTTGAGGTATTTGCGAGTCGCCCTTCGCCTACGGCGCGCATCAAGTAAAGACGTCCGCGTGGCCCATCGTTCTCGTCGCCGGTGATGACGTAGGTGGGGCACGCTTCGAGGCAAAGGCCACAATGAATGCAAGCGAGAAGCTTTTCTTCTTCACTTGCCAGCGTTGATGTAAGTTGGGATAACGCCAAAACAATTCGCTTCCTTAATAGCCCAACGCCAATCCATCGCTGCGCCGCGGATCGGTAGCACCCAATCGTATTGCAGTCTTCTCTTCAATCATCACTCCGGCGGCATCGCCCATGTAGCCGTCGCCATTGGTCCATCCGGCATCCGGACGTATGCGCAATGTATGACCGCGTGACCTGAGAATACGCAGCGTGTCTTCCGAAAGCGCATAAGGTTCATAAGCCACTTCGTCCGGCAACCACTGATTATGTATGCGCGGCGCATCGATGGCCTGCTGGAGATTCATGTCATAGTCGATGATGTTCGTGATGATCTGAAGCACAGTATTGATAATCGTGGCGCCACCGGGTGAGCCAACAGCGAACCACAGCGAGCCGTCGCGACGCAGTACGAATGTTGGCGTCATCGCGGAGAGCGGGCGTTTGCGCGGTGCTATTGCATTTCGTTCTCCCTGTACCAACCCATACATATTCGGCGTGCCTGGCTTCGCGGCAAAGTCATCCATCTGCTGCTCGGCCTCTTCGATCGTGCTGGCTTGA
>JBDUCB010000407.1:0-9653 GCA_040003695.1 bacterium | reverse complement strand
GATGACGATGTGCTCGTGCGGCGCGTGTGCTCCGTCGCCTGCTATTCCGAGTCCATCCAGGACTGATGCTCCAACTGCAGCCGCGAAGTTTCCATCCGAGGCGCCACCAACCTGCGCTTCACCTAATTCGAAACCAAGCTGCTCGGCAATCGCCTTTGCCTGGCGATAAAGGTTCAAAACTTTTTCAGTGCGCTCGAGCGGTGGCCGATTAATGCCTCCCTTGACGATTAGCTGTACGCGATCATCAAAGCGACGCAAGTTCAGCATTTCTTTTTCCACCCGCTCGGCTTCGTCCATAGTCGAGAACCGCGCGTCGATATCAATAAGAGCTTCCGCAGCCACAACGTTTGCAAGCGTTCCGCCATGAAACACACCGACGTTTATATTGATTCCGTCGGACCAGCCGTTCAGTTCATTCAAATGCTCAGTTTGACGAGCCAACTCCAGGATAGCGCTCGCACCTTTCTCAGGATCAAGACCGGCGTGTGCCGCGATGCCGCGCGCTTCAATCGTAAACATTCCCGTTCCCTTGCGACCGGTCTTGGCTCGACCTTCGCTCGCTGACGGCTCCAGCACCAGCACTGCGTGACTTGAGCGAGCTTCAGTCTCTACCAGTGTGCGTCCAGTCAAGCTTCCGGTTTCTTCGTCGCAAGTTAGTAATAAAACCACCGGGCGCGGCGGCCGCAGGCCTGTCTCCGACAGCGCACGGATAATTTCCAGCGCCAGGACGCAGTTTGCTTTCATATCGAAGACCCCTGGTCCATAAGCCTTGCTTCCTTCTACTCGCCAGGCACGCCCGATTATCGAACCGCGTGGGTGAACGGTGTCGGTATGGCCCAACAGCATCAGGGGCGCCGCATCGGACGTCTCCGCAAAAGCGGTAAGCCGCAAGTGTTCGCCATAATTCGGAGCGGTTATGCGCTCGATCTTCACGCCACCACCAATCTCTTGCGCAGCGACAACCAGTCGATCGACAACGGCTCTGCTTCCTTCCGCATCTCCGGAAGGCGATTCAGTTTCAACCAAAGCACGCGTGGCCGCGACGCTCGCGTCCCTGCGTTGAACAAAGTAATTGCTGAGAGCTAGTAAATTTGAGTTGGAAACGTCCATCGTCGCGTTGACTATTCAAAGCAGCGGGGGCAAGCCCGCCTTCTAACCTGCGAGACTCTAGCGTTGCACTGGCACCACACGCTTGAAAGCCTTTCAATCAGCATTCCGCAACTCCAGTCTAATCAGCTCGAGGTTGGGAAGAGGGGCTTGCCCCCGCTCTTATTGAATCAATGTTTCAAATAATGATCTCTTTTCTCACTGTTAACTTTTCAACTCTTTCCAGCTTCACCTCAAACCCAATTCCAGGCCCGTTGAGTGCGGTGATAGTTCCATTCGCTTTCACAGTAACCGGCGGGTCGATGATATCTTCCTGCCAATAACGGGAACTCGCCGACACATCACCCGGCAAAGTGAAGCCGGCGAGCGTGGCCATCGCGATGTTGTGCGCACGGCCTATGCCCGATTCCAGCATGCCGCCGCACCACACCGGAATACTGCTTTCGCGGCAAACTCGCTCAACTTCTTTTGCCTGCGAGTGTCCGCCGACGCGCCCCAACTTCAGATTGATTACCCGACACGCGCCAAGTGAAATTGCGTGCTCTGCGTCAGCGCTCGAGCGAATCGATTCATCGAGGCAAACGGAAGTCTTGACCTGTTTCTGCAACGCTGCGTGATCGAAAATGTCGTCATGGGCCAACGGTTGTTCGATCATCATCAGACCAAATTCGTCCAACTGCCGAAATATATCAACGTCAGCCAGAGTATACGCAGAATTCGCATCGACCATCAGTTGAATTTCAGGAAACCGTTTTCGTATCTGGCCGACAACATTCGCGTCCCAGCCTGGCTTAATTTTGATCTTAATTCGTTGATAACCGGCGGCCAATTCCATCTCGATCTTCTCAATCAGTTCATCAGGTGTGTTCTGAATGCCAATGGAAACGCCGCACGCTATTTCGCTGCGTTCACCACCGAGGTGTCTCCACAACGGCAGGCCAAGTTGTTTGGCTTCCAGATCCCAACAGGCTGTTTCGATTGCGGCCTTTGCCATGCGATTTCCACGCACTGCACGCATCAGATGCCAGACATCCGCGGCTTTCTCAATGTCCTTTCCAACTACGATGCGCGCAAGGAAACTCTTGAGTGTGGCCCAGGCGCTGTCGGTCCATTCTTCACAATAGAACGGCGCTTCGCCCGCCGTGCACTCGCCCCAACCTTCGCCACCCTCTCGATCGACGACGCGAACGAGCACGATGTGCCGCTCAATCGTGCGACCAAAGCTGGTTTCGAATGGATGCACCAGCGGCAGACGAATTTCGCGCAACTCGACGGAAGTTATGAACACTTCGAAGCACCTTTGTTTAGAGTAGGAGTCGAAACATTATGCCCGCCGATCGCTACTTTGTCAGCGGCATAAACGAAGTCCAGGTAGAGGAGTGTTTAGAGGCGGGCGTCGCCGCCCGTTAAAACTTCAAAGTAAAGAGGCAGGCAGCGCCCGCCTCTAAACAACCATATGAGATTTGTAACCGACCTTATTCTGTTGAGACGAGGGCTTCGTTATGCAACGCCGCGTGCATTGTATGCCAGGGCAGCGTGGCGCATTTTACACGCACCGGAAACTCGCGGACGCCTGAGAACACTTTTAAATTTCCCAGACGCTCGGCAACGTTCTCCTCGTCCGAGTCGCTGGTAACCATCTCATGAAACGAACTGAAGAGTTGCTCGGCATCTTCTTTGCTTTTCCCTTTTACGGCCTGCGTCATCATGCTGGCAGCCGCTTTCGAAATTGCGCAGCCTGAACCTTCGAAGCTTATTTCTTTCACCGCATCCCCTTCGAGATTCAAGTAGACAGTCAAGTGGTCACCGCAAAGAGGGTTAAACCCTTCGGCCGAATGGTTCGCGCTTTCGAGCTTGCGAAAATTCCGCGGTTTCTTGTTGTGGTCCAGGATGACCTGTTGATATAGCTCGCTAAGTTCTGACATAAAAAGCGTGAACCGGGAACCGGGAACCGTAAATCGTGAACCGTAAGAACGCTTTGGCGTGTCGAATGCGAATGTCGAAATCATGCTTCCCGGTTGCCGGTTTCCGGTTCCCGGTTCCCGGTTCACGAGAATATCTCGACCACCTTCTCAATCGTCCGCGCCAGCACGTCCACTTCTTCTTTGGTGTTGTAAAAAGCAAAAGAAGCGCGCGCAGTTGCCGGTACATTGAAACGTTGCATTACAGGCTGGGCGCAATGATGACCGGCACGCACGGCAATCCCCTCCTGATCCAGTATTGTGCCAATGTCGTGCGGATGAATGTCATCGATCACAAAAGAAAGAACGCTTAGCTTTTCACGCGCTGTGCCAATGATGCGAACTCCTTCGATCGCACTTAGCTTTTCGGTGGCATAGCGCAACAGCTCGTGTTCGTGTGCTGCCGCCTTGTTTCGATCAATCGAATTCAAATAATCAATGGCAGCGCCCAGTCCGATTTGCGAAGCGATTGCCGGCGTGCCTGCCTCAAACTTGTTCGGCAAATCACCGTAAACCGTTTTCTCAAACGTCACGCTCTTGATCATGTCGCCGCCGCCCTGAAACGGGTTCATCTTTTCCAACAACTCGGCCTTGCCGTAGACAACGCCGCTGCCGGTAGGCGCGAACATCTTGTGTCCCGAGAATGCGTAAAAGTCGCAATCGAGATCCTGCACATCGACCAGCATGTGCGGTGCGCTTTGTGCGCCATCGATCAAAACCGGCACACCATATTTGTGCGCCTGATCGACCATGCGCTTGATTGGATTGACAGTGCCCAGCGCATTCGAGACGTGCGTTACCGCAACCAGCTTCGTGTGCTCGTTCAGCAACGCATCGTATTCGTCAAGCAAGAGCTCACCCGCATCGTTCATGGGAACGACGCGCAGGCGAGCGCCTTTCTCCTCGCAGAGCATTTGCCAGGGGACAATGTTAGCGTGATGCTCCATCGCCGAAATGATGATTTCGTCGTCGGGCCCGATGAACTTGCGGCCGAACCCGTGCATCACGAGATTAATGCCTTCGGTCGCACCGCGCACGAATATGCATTCCCTTGCTTCGCGTGCGTTGATGAATCGCTTTACTTTTTCGCGGGCGCCTTCGTAGGCGGTCGTCGCTTTCTGGCTCAAGTAGTGGACGCCGCGATGAATGTTGGAATGTTCGTCTTCGAGATAGATGCTGCCGCGCTCGATCACGACCTGCGGCACCTGCGAAGAAGCCGCGTTGTCGAGGTAAACGAGCGGCTTGCCGTTAACTGTTTGACGCAGCACAGGAAAGTCTTCGCGAATCCGCTGCACATTGAATTGTGTGGCAGATGGCAACGAAGGCGGAACTTCAGAAACTGCAATTCGTTCTGTGCTACTCATGATTTATGCTTCGAGCCGCGCATTCAGGCGGTGCAGGACCGCTTCATCAAGCTGCTGACGAATCGAATCAAGCTTGATTTTCGCGATAACTTCTTCCGCGAAGCCATAGGTCAAAAGATTTCGTCCCAGGTCGGGATGAATGCCGCGAGTCTCAAGGTAAAACAATTCGTCTTCGTCAATCTGGCCGACTGCCGCGCCATGTGCGCATTTAACGTCGTCCGCCAGGATCTCCAATTGCGGCTTGGTGTCAACGCGAGCTTCGTTCGATAACAACAGGTTCTTATTCGTTTGCATCGCATCTGTCTTCTGCGCGTTGTGTCGCACAAAAACTTTACCGTTGAAGACAGCGCGTGACTTGCCGTCGAGAATGCCTTTGTAAAGCTGGTGGCTGGTGCATTGCGGCTGACGGTGGTCGATTACCGAGTGGGTGTCGGCATGCTGCTCACCGGTGACAAGGTAGAGGCCATCCACCCAACACTCCGCGCCTTCGTGGTCCATCGTTACCACAATGTCGTGCCGGGACAGCTTGGCGCCAAACGTTATTGTTGTTGCGTCGTAGCTCGCATTTCGTCCCAGCCCGACAGCGGTGGTGGCAATGTGAAACGCCTCGACGCTTTCGCGCTGCACTTTGTAGTGTTCCAGTCGCGCGCCTTCTTTAAGCACAACTTCGACGACAGCGTTCGTTAAATACTCATTGGTCTCGCCGCTCACATAGTTTTCAACCACAGTCGCGCTGCTGTTTTCCTCAGCCACAACCAACACGCGTGGGAAGCTTGCGGTACGCTCGCTCGCCGCAAGGAACAGCAGGTGTATCGGCGCCTCAACGTTTACACCTTTGGGGATGTAGACAAACGCGCCGTGATTTATGAAGGCTGTGTTCAGCGCCGTGAACCCGTTTATGACGTAGTCAGCCTGACGCGCGAGATGCGTGCGAACAATCTCGCTATAGCGCTGGTCCGTAATCGCCTGGGCAAGGTCGATGGCCACGACTTGTTCAGGAAGGGCGCTAAGCGATGACAGATCATTCCGCAGCGCGCCATCGATGAAAACCATTTGACTTGTCTGCGCTTCGGAAACGGCGTTGAGCTGTTTCAGCTCAGCCGCATCGGGTTTAGATGTTGCTTCTGGTGATACTGCAGGTTTGAAGTCGGCCCGGGCGATCGCCGCAACGTTCGTATACTTCCATTCCTCTTCCTTGACAGATGGAAAGCCTAGTTCCAAAAAGCGCTCCATCGCGTTTTCGCGCAAACGCTCCAGCCAGGATGCGCTCGTGACGCCGCGACTTTCTTGCAGCGTCCGGAAAGCTTCCTCATACACCATCTCTTTTTTCGTTAGTTCAGTAATCATCTTCAATTTTGCCTATGCGCCCGCTCCGTTCAATGTTGCTGCCGGCTTGAGCCAGTCGTAACCCTTCTGCTCAAGTTCGAGCGCCAATTCTTTGCCGCCCTCCTTTGCAATGCGGCCGTTCGCCAGCACGTGCACAAACTGCGGCACAATATAATCAAGCAATCGCTGATAGTGGGTAACGAGAATCACCGCGTTTTCTGGGCTGTGAAGTTGATTGACGCCGCCCGCGACAATTCGCAGCGCATCGATGTCCAGGCCCGAATCAGTTTCGTCAAGGACCGCCAGCTTCGGTTCGAGAACTGCCATTTGCAGAATTTCATTCTTCTTCTTTTCCCCGCCGGAAAATCCTTCGTTCACAGAACGGTTCATGAAACTCGCGTCCATCTCCACGACCTTGGCGCGCTCCTTCAACAGATCCTTAAACTCAAGCGGGTCGAGTTCTTCTTCACCCAAATGTTTGCGCTTCTCGTTATAGGCGAGTCGCAGAAACTGCGCATTCGAAACGCCTGGAACTTCAATCGGATATTGAAACGCCATGAAGATCCCTGATCGGGCGCGCTCGTCCGGCGACAGTTCCAGGAGGTTCTTGCCCTCGTAAAGCACCTCGCCTTTTGTCACTTGATACGCGGGATGTCCCGCCAACACTTTCGCGAGCGTAGATTTTCCTGAGCCGTTCGGTCCCATGATGGCGTGAATCTCACCCTTTTTTACGGTGAGGGTGATCCCTTTCAGGATTTCATTGCCATCGATGCCTGCATACAAGTTTTTGATTTCCAACACTTATGATTGCTCCTTAAAGAAAAGTGACAAGTAAACAGTGACAAGTTACAAGTAAAGCCACGGCTCTTGTAACCTGTCACTTGTCACCTGTCACTTTTTATCCAACGCTGCCTTCAAGCTTCAAACCAAGCAACCGCTGAGCTTCGACAGCAAATTCCATCGGTAACTGCAAAAAGACGTCTTTACAAAAGCCATTGATGATTAGCGACACGGCGTCTTCCTGCGAGATGCCGCGCTGCTGCAGGTAGAACAATTGCTCTTCGCTAATCTTGGAGGTTGAAGCTTCATGCTCAACGCTCGAGCTGTTGTTCATCACCTCGATATAGGGAAACGTATTCGCGCCGCAATTCGAACCAATCAACATCGAATCACATTGCGTGTAGTTGCGTGCGCCTTCAGCCTTCGGCATTACCTTAACCAACCCGCGATAGCTGTTGTTCGATTTGCCCGCCGCAATTCCCTTTGAGATGATCGTCGAGCGCGTGTTCTTGCCCAGGTGAATCATCTTGGTGCCGGTGTCAGCCTGTTGTGCGTGATTGGTCAGCGCAACTGAATAAAACTCGCCAATCGAATTGTCGCCTTGCAGAATACAAGAGGGGTATTTCCACGTTATCGCGGAGCCTGTCTCAACTTGCGTCCAGGAAATCTTTGAATTGCGACCGGCGCACTTGCCGCGCTTGGTCACGAAGTTATAGATACCGCCGACGCCTTCTTCATCGCCTGCATACCAATTCTGCACAGTTGAATATTTGATCTGCGCGTCGTCGAGCGCCACCAATTCCACCACCGCCGCATGCAACTGGTTCTTATCAAACTTTGGCGCAGTGCAACCTTCGAGATAGGAAACGTGCGAGCCTTCTTCGGCAATGATCAGCGTTCTTTCAAACTGGCCTGATTCGGAATTATTAATCCTGAAGTAAGTTGAGAGTTCCATCGGACAGCGCACGCCTTTGGGAATAAAGCAGAACGAGCCGTCAGAAAAAACTGCACTGTTCAGCGCCGCGAAGAAGTTGTCGTTGGTCGGAACGACCGAGCCCAGGTACTTCTTAACGAGATCGGGGTAATCGCGAATAGCTTCCGTAAACGAACAGAAGATTACGCCGTGCTTCTTCAGCTTTTCTTTGTAAGTAGTGGCCACTGAAACGGAGTCAAACACCGCATCCACGGCCACGTTGGCAAGTTGTTTCTGTTCCGTTAAGGGAATACCCAGCTTCTCAAACGTACGCAACAACTCCGGATCCACTTCATCCAGGCTGGCCTTGGTCGCCTTTTGCTTTGGCGCGCTGTAATAGATCACATCCTGATAGTTGATTTCCGGATAGGAAATGTTTGGCCAGTGCTTTGGCTCAGTCATTGTCAACCAATGGCGATAAGCCTTGAGGCGGAACTCCAACATCCAGTCAGGTTCATTCTTGATCTTAACGATCAGACGAATTGTATCTTCCGACAAACCACGAGGGATAACATCGGATTCGATGTCGGTTACGAAACCGTATTTGTATTCCTGACTGCCTAATAATTCTACTGTGCTCATTTTTTATTATGACCGTTTCAAGCGATCGTCATGCCTGCACGTGACTCGTCTCCATCTTTTGTCTGGTACTCTGAATTTTATGTAAAACTGCATCGACGTTGGCTTCCGTTCCCAGAAGCTGCGATAGCGTGATGTCCGACAGCGCGTTATCGACAATCTGATGCAACTCCACAATGACCGGCCGGATACCGCAATCACCGGTATGCACACATGATTCCAAAACGCCTGCATAACTCTTGCAATGTGTTTCAACGCGTTCGTCGTCGAGTACGCTGATAACTTCGTTCAAATGAATATCGGCAGCCGGACGCGCGAGTCGATAGCCACCTTTTGTTCCGCGTTGCGATTGGACCAGGCCCGCCTTATTCAGAATCCACATCAGTTTGCCGGCATTCGCAACTGAGATCCCTTCAAGACGCGCAATCTGCGCCAGGGTCAGTGACTCGCTCTGCGCATCAGCGCGCGCGAGCTGCAACAGGCAGCGCAATCCATATTCTTCTTGTGCGGATATCTTCATAGCTTCAATGGGAACTTATGCAGTGTAATCAATCCTTACTTTTAAGTCAACATTAGTTAAGGGCTTCCGTATATTGGAGATGCGCGTTTCTATGAGGTTTAGCGCGGAATTAGAGGGTGAAGTTAAAATCGATATAGCCGCTAACGCGAACTGGCCGTCCTTCGCTTAACGACGGTCCAAAAATCCACTGTTTGGCTGCGGCCTCGGCAGCGGCGCGGAGTAACGCCGGCCCGTCGGATTTCGGGACCTCGATGACTTTGCCATTCTCATCGAGAAGCACATAGACGCGCACCATGCCGGCCATTCCCATTTGTTTGGCCACCGATGGGTAGTGTGGCAACACTCTTCTGGTGGCGATGGAATTCAGTAAACCCTTATCAAGCGGTTTCGCATTCTCGGTTGGACCGTTTGTAGTTGTACTGAGATTAGCCCCAGCTAGTGTCTGTTCGGGTTGTTGTGCCGCCGAGGAGTTGTCTCCGACCTGACTGGATCCATTTTGCGGTTGTGCAACGGCGTCGGTCTTTACACTACTCGGGGAAGTTGTTGTATGACCGAGCGGTGTTGCTGATTTCTCCGGCAGGACCGGCATGGCGCCCAATGATGCAACCTGCGTTTCCGAAGACGCTAGCTTTTCACGCACACCCGAATATTCTGCGGCCCACTTGGCTTGATCTTCCGCGTCTTTGGCCAAAGCAAGGCGAAGTCCAAGCACATCTTCCAATAACGATAACGAATCGTAAGCCTTGCGGTCGGCAGAGATTGTCTTCGCTTGCACCGCCATGCGTTCGATCAGCGCTCGCAGGCGATTCAGATCGTTCGCTGCCTCGGGCTGAAGGCTTGCATCCGTGATGTTAATACCAAAACCGCGGTAACGCGCGAGGTGACCACGCGCGCCATTTATCGCCTGACCTGCAAGCGCGAAATAGGTCCGCAGCGAATCTTCATTACGGCCCGCGCCGGACCGAAAACTTTCATCGAGCAGTGCCTCGGCCCGCGTGTAGTTTCCCTCCTCCAAATAAACATTCATCAGCATGACTGAAGTT
>JBDUCB010000376.1:0-9675 GCA_040003695.1 bacterium | reverse complement strand
CATGCGAAACAACATCGGCACTGCTTCATCGATTGGTAAATCCGCGAACCAGTTATCCCCCTGACACCATGATGCGAGTGCGGTTATCGAAAGTTTCGTGTTTGCTGGCAAACGGTGGCGCAACTCAATGAGCAAAGCGCGATAGAACTGGTGTTGACTGGATGTAGCATCGAAATCGATCTGGACCGTCGACACGTTGGGCAGCAACGCGAGTTTGGAGAGTTCACTTGCCGCTTCCTTTGCCTGATCAACGGAAAGCGCGGGAGGGTTTTCCTTATCTGTTTCAATTCTGGCGACGGGAATTACCGTTGTACCTGCGGCAAGTGATAATGGTTGCAGGCGAGGTTTTGTCACGATGCTCGGCCCGCGAAGGAAAACAGTTTTTGCGAGATAGGCGACGCCGGTTTTTTCCGGATCGACGAAAGTGAGATCTTCGGGCCGCTTCCAGGCCCAAAGAATTAGCGACGGTGACTGAATAGTTGTAGCGCTTGCTTTTGCAGGACGTTGGTCGCCGAAGAATTTGCTGGTGTGAAGGCGAAACACGAGAGCAGACAGCAATGTAGCAAGCAGCACTACCAGAATCAGAAATCGGCGCGGGGGAACGCTTAGCATAAGCCCAGAGTGGCCAGAGTTTACCTCAGCCCAAGAAATAATGGGGGAAATATTGCGCGCTAAATTGGTCTCCTAAGTTGAGAAGCCCTGCGCTTACTCGACGCGCTGCGCGTCTCGCGCAGAGAACAAGCTGCCATCGCTTGTTCGTTGCCTTCCTGCAGATTTCAAAATTGGCAGAGTGATTTGTTATACTCCGCAAACTGAATGGCGATTCATTTTTAGCAGGACGATCATTTTGGAACGTGAAACTCTCGAGATGGATGTGGTTTTTGTCGGCGCTGGTCCGGCAAATTTGAGCGGAGCTTTGCACCTGGCACGACTCATAAAAACTCACAATGAAGAAGTCGAGAGTGGTAAGCGGGCGGGCAGCGCGCTTGGTGAGATTGAGATTGGCGTGATTGAAAAAGGCGCGGCCGTCGGCGCTCACATACTTTCGGGCGCGGTCATGGACCCGCGCGCCCTGCGTGAGTTAATACCGGATTTTGTGGAGCAAGGCGCGCCCCTGGAGTCGCCGGTGAAGGAAGACTACTTTCTTTACCTGACAAAGAAGCACGCGCTTCGTTCGCCGATAACCCCGCCACCGCTCCGGAATCACGGTTATTACATTGTTTCGCTTAACCGGCTAACGGCCTGGCTGGGCGAAAAGTGTGAAGAAGCCGGCGTGAATATTTTTCCTGAATTTCCCGGCGCGGACATACTTTACGACGAAGACGATCGCGTAGTGGGCGTGCGCACCGGCGACAAGGGAATCGACAAGGAAGGGAAGCGCAAACCAAACTTCGAGCCCGGCGTCGATCTGCGCGCCAAGGTGACAGTGCTGGGCGAAGGACCGCGCGGTTCGTTAACCAAACAACTCACCGAACGACTCAATCTAAACTCGGGCCGCGAGCCGCAAGTTTACAGCATCGGCGTAAAAGAGTTATGGGAATTGCCGGACGACAGATATGGGGCGGGAAGAGTGACGCACACGCTCGGTTTTCCTTCCGATACTCACACCTACGGCGGTGGCTGGATTTACGGAATGCAGAACCGCATCTTGAACATCGGCTATGTTACTGGCCTTGATTATCAGGATCCGCTGCTCGATCCGCATGCCGAGTTTCAACGATTCAAACAGCATCCTTTTGTGCGCCAGTTACTGGAGGGCGGCAAGATGATCCGCTATGGCGCCAAGACAATCGCGGCGGGCGGCTATTTCGCAATGCCGCAAATCTATGCTGACGGTGTCTTGTTAGTTGGCGACTGCGCAGGCTTTCTTAATTCGCAAAGGCTGAAAGGTATTCACTCGGCGATAAAAAGCGGCATGCTGGCGGCTGAGGCCATCTTTGAATCGCTGCTGGCGGGCGACTACTCAGAGAGGCAGTTGCAGCGTTACGAACAACTCGTAAATGAAAGTTGGATTATTCCCGAGCTACGCAAGGTTAGAAATTTCCACGCCGGATTCAAACACGGTCGCTGGCTCGGTTTGGTAAACACCGGACTGCAATTCATAACTGGCGGGCGCGCATGGGGACTCTTCGATCGGTCGACGGCGGAAGCCGGGCACGAGGCTATGAAAAAACTTTCGGCTTATGGCTATCGGGGCGACAACATTGAACAGCGCTATAACGGCTTACGCTTTGATGGCAAGATTGCCTTTAACAAGCTAACCGATGTTTATCACGCGGCGGTTGGACATAGCGAAGATCAGCCGGCGCACCTTCACGTTCTCGATACAAACATCTGTGCGACCCGATGTGCTGAGGAATATGGAAATCCCTGCCAGAGATTTTGCCCGGCCGCAGTTTACGAAATGGTTGACGACGGTACGGAAGGGAAGCGGAAGCTGCAGATCAATTTTTCAAACTGCGTACACTGTAAGACGTGCGACATCATGGATCCCTATCAGATTATTAACTGGGTAACACCGGAAGGTGGTGGAGGCCCGGACTATAAGGGCATGTGAAGATTCAGATCCGCGCGAAACCGCTGGTCATTCCTTATCACCGTCGTTGACAGTGAAGTTCACTCGGCCCCGCATAACCTCTTCCAACGCAATTCGCGTGTTCTTATGTTTCAGCGTGTCTATATCGATGCGCGGTCGCGCTCCTCTTTGCAACTGCTTGCTTCTCTTGGCGGCCAGAATTATCAGACGATATTTGGAATCAATTTCGGGCGCCTGCGTTTCTTCTGTGATCTCTTCGATCAGTTCCTTGGTTGCCATTATGAATGCTTATCCTCCTGCTCAAAATAAAAAAGTTAGTCTGAATTACCTTCTTCTTTTGCCATAAATGCTTCGACGACGTTTTTGACTTTCCGTTGCTGCCGGCTTAGGCGCGCCCTTTCGGCGAATACAATTGCGGCCAGTTGGTTTGCCGCGAGTTCCACCGTATCGTTAATGATCACGTATTGAAACGCTGAATAATCCTTCAACTCGACCGGCGCGTTTCGCAGACGTACATCCAACTCTTCCGGGGAATCGGTCCCGCGGGCAGTGAGTCGAGTCTTCAATACCTCAAATGACGGCGGCAAAATAAAGATACTCACCGAGTCGGCCATCAATTGCCGCACGCTGGCTGCGCCCTGAACGTCTACTTCGAGGATGATGTCGCGACCGTCGGCAATCTCACGCGCGACCTGCTTTCGCGCGGTGCCGTAGAGTTTGCAGTGAACATGGGCCCATTCGAGGAACTCGTCCGCGGCAACCATTTCCTCAAATTTTTCAGGCGTGACAAAGAAATACTCGCGCCCATTCACTTCACCGCTTCTTGGCGCTCTGGTTGTGAACGAAACAGAATAACTAAGATTCGGTACCTTATTCAACACGCGCTGGATCAACGTACCTTTGCCGCCGCCCGAGGGCGAACTGACGACGAAGAGAATGCCGCGTCCTTCGGTCGCTTCCGCGGGCAGGTTTTCTGCCTGGTTCTGGTCTATTTCACTCAACATTCTGGACCTGCTCGCGAAGTTTCTCGACTTCTGCTTTGATTGCCAGCGCTGATTCTTTCATTGAAAGATCGGTCGATTTGGACAGCGTCGTATTGGCTTCGCGGTTAAGCTCCTGCAAAAGGAAGTCGAGCATCTTGCCGGTTTCGTGTGTGGAATTAAGAGCCTCGCGAAACTGTATCAGGTGGCTTCGCAGCCGGACCATCTCTTCGCTGACGTCGCTGCGATCTGAAAGATAAGCAACTTCCTGGGCCAGTCGCCCATGATCAACCTCGACTATTTGGCCATTACGAGAGAGCATTTCGCCGATCCGCTTTTGCAGCCGGGCGCGATAAGCGTCGACCAAACCTGCTGCCGCATTTTCAATTAATGGGACGAGTGCCTCGATCTTATCGATGCGTTCGGACATTTCCTGGCGTAGCGCTTCACCTTCCTGCGCGCGCATCCGCTCCAGTTCATCGAGCGCGCCTGCCAGCGCCTTTTCAAGGCCCGCCGCAACGTCGTCGGACAGGCCCTCACGCGAAGGTTGTAGAGCGCCAGGCAAACGCGCGACCAGGTTTATGTCCAGTTCTCCTTCAATGCCAAACTCCGTCTGCATTTCTCGCAACGCATTAACGTAACCGGCTATCAATGGCCGATTCAGCTCGTAAGCTGTTTGCGAAGTCTTTTCCAAATTGATATTGACATCAACACGACCGCGCGAAAGGCGCGAACTAATTTGTCGCTTGATGGCGGCCTCAAGCGGCGCGAGCTCGCCGCCGAGGCGCAGGTGCACATCGAGAAAACGATTGTTCACTGTCTTCAAATCCACGGAGACGGAGAAATTCTCGCCCTCCGCCGAACCGCGACCATATCCAGTCATCGATTTCATGGTTTTTTTCGTTGTCAGTTGTTAGTTGTCAGTTGTTAGTAGTCCGTCGCTATTGTTTAAGAACATCTACCGCTTCCAACTCAGTGATTGGGTATCACGAACAACTGACTACTAACTACTAACTACTGACTACTGACAAGTTCTTCTTCTTCATCAGCAAATTGGAGCTCATACAATCTGCGATACTGTCCGCCTTTGGCAAGCAATTCGGAATGCGTGCCAACTTCAGTAATGCGGCCGCCTTCCACCACCACGATTGCATCCGCACGCCGGATAGTGGAAAGGCGGTGGGCGATGACCATGGTGGTACGGTTGCGCACCAGATTCGCGATTGCCTGTTGCACAAAGCGTTCCGACTCGGCATCGAGGGCAGACGTCGCTTCGTCAAGAATCAGCACTGGCGCATCAACCAATAAGGCCCGAGCGATCGCCAGGCGTTGCCGCTGACCTCCCGAAAGAAAAGTTCCGCGCTCGCCAACTATCGTTTCATACTTTTGCGGCAACTCTTCTATGAAATCGTGAGCAAAGGCAATGCGCGCCGCCTCTTCGATCTCGGCTTGCGTAGCCTCGGGCTTTCCGTAGGCAATATTGTGGCGCACTGTGTCATTAAAAAGCACGGTCTCTTGAGTGACCAAGGCAATTTGCGCACGCAAACTTGAAATCGTTGCGTCTCGCAAATCAATTCCGTCCCAAAGCACAACGCCGGAAACCGGATCGTGAAAACGCGGCAACAATTTGGTCAGCGTCGATTTGCCGCCGCCAGACTCACCCACCAGCGCCACCATCGAACCGGCCGGCACAGTGAAGTTGATGTTATGCAAAACCGCGCGCTCCTCGTTTGCATAGCCAAACGAAACCTCCTTCAACTCAATCGCGTGCGTCAGTGGACTTAACGCAACTGCGTTCGCCTTTTCAGGCAAGTGCGCGTTTTCATCCATCACTTCCCAAACGTGATGGGCCGCGGCCAGCGCCTGCTCCATCGCGTTTTGCAGACGCGAGAGCTTGCGCATCGGGTCGTAACTGCGAAAGAGGAAAAACAAAAAGGTCAAAAACTGCGCCGCGTTCATGCGCCCGGAGACGATTTCGCGCTGGCCAAAATAGAGAAGGAAAACGACAAAGATGACGCCAATCATTTCAATCGTCGGCGGGGCAAATCCCGAGATGCTCGCGGTACGCAGATTAGCCCGCACGATTCTCTTGGCGACTGTTGTAAAGCGTTCCGACTCGCGTGATTCTGATCGGTAAGCCTTGACGATGGTTTGATTCGACAAGGCCTCCTGGGCAGTGTCGGTCAGTTGTTTGTTACCTTCAAAGCTTTCGCGTGAAAGATTGCGCAGCGCGGTGCCAAAGCGCGCCGTCAAAACAGCAACGATGGGTGCAATCGCCAACGAGCCGAGCGTCAGCCGCCAACTGTAGTAGAACGACGCGGCAAGAAAAGCGATCAACGTAAAACTCTCGCGCAACATGTCGCGCAGGGTGCTGGTTACGGCCGCCTCGATTGCTGCCGCGCTTGTCACCAGGCGCGAGACAAGATAATTGGTGCGATGTCGCTCAAAGAAACTTGCCGACTGTGCAAGCAAATGGCTGTAGAGATCCTGCCGTAGTTTTAGTACGGCCGATTGTCCGATGCGGGCCATCAGATAGGTGGAAAAATATTCTGCGATGCCCTTCGTCAGTGTGAAGACAAGCAGAAGGACAGAGATTATTTTCCAGGCGCCCAGACCCGAAGGTGGAATGATTCGTTGCAGTCCAAAGAGGGTAGGCGTGCGCTGGCCGTCACCCTGGGCAAACGCCTGATCAAAGATGGG
Source organism: bacterium (assembly GCA_040003695.1). Lineage (GTDB taxonomy): Bacteria > Acidobacteriota > Blastocatellia > Pyrinomonadales > Pyrinomonadaceae > PSRF01. The sequence continues at coordinate 3,459 of JBDUCB010000376.1, read as the reverse complement.
AACAATCAGACCACCAATCGCGCTTTCCAGCAGACCGACGACGACCATCGCAATGGTCGCCAGCGTGAAGGTTTCCCAATGAGGCTTTAAATACCTGAGCAGTCTTCTAAGATCGCGCATCTACTTCGGGAAGTCTTCGGTTCAGTCAGTCAAGAGGAAGGAAAATAGGGCTGTAAAACCAAAGCGCAACTATACTTATCAGGCTGCAAAAGCGTCAAGGCGAAGTAGTTGCGACAGTGCTCCACTATCGGAGCAGTAATCGATTTTTGCGTTAGAGTTCATTCGCTTAGTGTTTAGACAAACTGCAACGCAATAAAAAGGAGTAGCGCTATTACGAAAATGTAAGCGGCCTGCTTTCGCGTCCGAACCCCAAATGACCACATTGGCCCGAATAGGCCAGCAAGCCCCAAGCCTAAAGCGAGGAACGCAGCCCAGCGGAGATTGCCTGGTAAGGCGATCCAACCCAAGCGCCAGAAGCGATAGAGCCAAAAAGCGGCCACTCCAATAATGAGCAGGGTACGCAGTGGCGTGCCGCTGACTGCAACTCTCGCGATCTCTTCGTCGAGACGATGACACGTCGGACAGCTTAGAGCGTTATAAGGTTTGCGTTGCCCACAGGAAGCGCAGATTTTCATAACATCGGCCTTATATCACTAATCTGTAAGAGCGGAAACCCACTGTCTAAGATCTCGCCCGACGTTGAGAATTTGTTTCGGCTAGAGTTATGCGGATGGTAGACTTGGCTAGCAATAAGTAGAGGAAGGCTACGAAGATGAGTGTAGAAACCCGCGAAATTCTTGATCGAGTAATGGAACTTTCCGCAGTGGAAAAGGCTCATCTCGTCGATGAACTCCTTTCCAGTCTCGATGAACCCGATGAAGCGATCGATGAATTGTGGCGGAAGGAAATCGAAGACCGCATCCAAGCGTATCAGGCCGGAAAGCTGCAATCCGTTTCACTGGCAGATGTGCTGGCAAAGTATCGCAAGTAATGGAAGTCCGATTTCTTGACGTCGCGCAGCAAGAGCTTGATGAAACGGTCGAGTATTACAACATCGAGTCGCAGGGCTTGGGCGATCAGTTTCTGCTTGAAGTACTCAGTTCCCTGGAACGAATTAAGCAGTTTGCACAAGCGTGGCGTCCGTTTACCAAAAACAGTCGCAGATGCCAAACTCGCCGCTTTTCTTACGGAATAACCTATCAAATCCTGGAATCCGAAAATACTGATTGTCGCACTCGCGCACCTGCACAGGAGACCTGGCTATTGGTTGGACAGGATCAGTAAGCAATCCAAGTAATGCGTCGGAACGCCGTGATGCCCAGCCGCATGACAGTCATTGCGCGTGCTTTTCTTAGGTGACGCTCACTGAACTGGGCTATAATTCCGGGCGATCAAGTAAATCCATAAATAAACCCGACGGGATCAAGAAACTTGGTACAGCCACCACAGGTAGCGAGCAAGTACGCAGGTAAACGCTTATTAATAGTCGACGACGACGCGGACATGCGTCTGTTACTCGCCGAGTATTTCCGTCGCCTTGGTTTTCAAGTAGATGAGCGCGAAAGCGGCACCGCGGCGCTACAGCCGGCGACTACCGGCAAATTTGATTGTTTTATATTCGACGTCTCCATGCCCGGAATGTCGGGCTTCGATCTTTTAAAACGCGCGCGCGAGCGTGGCGTGCAAACGCCGGCGCTTTTTTTGACGGCTCACGATGCACTGGACTACAAAGTCGCTGGCTTTGAAGCCGGGGGCGACGATTATTTGGGAAAGCCTTTTAGTCCGCGCGAGCTTGAATACCGCGTCGAGGCTTTGTTGAAGCGCTCGGCCTCCGTTGCACCGAGTGAAGATGATGAACGCGTCGCGGTTGGTGATCTGGTGATCGACAAGCGGCGTCACGAAGTTATACGTGAAGGCGCGCGCATCGATCTGACGCCACTCGAGTTTCAAATTCTCGAGTTGCTTGCGTCGGAGCCTGGCCGCGCATGGTCGCGCAATGCGCTACTTGATCGCGTTTGGAGCACCGAGTATGAAGGCTATCAACGAAACATAGATCCGCACATCAACCGGCTGCGTAAAAAACTGGAAACCGATCCCAAGAATCCGCGCTACGTGCTCACCGTCCGCGGTGTTGGCTATAAACTAAATGAAGCTCCATAACACGTCGACCTTAGCCGCGGCGTTTCACGCAGTGTCATTAACTTCATCAAGAACATTTTTAACGTTTCGGATTGGTCCTCGCGTAATGCTGGCTCTATCACTGACGCTTGCTCTTTCTGCCGCTGCTTTAGCACAACGGGCTGCAACTCGCTCCATTTCTTTTCCCACCCCAATCCAATGGACCAAACAAAAGGGCGTAGCGAAATATCGGCTGCAAATCGCAAGCGATGAAAATTTCCGCGATATATTTTTTGATGGCCCGGTTGCGGGCGAACGGTACACGGTGACAGGTCTGACACCCGGCTATTATTTCTGGCGCAGTGCACCTTCCGATTTTTACACCAGGCAATTTTCAAAGCCCGTGCGCTTTTTTGTTTCTGGCGGCGCCATAGTGCCGGCAACTATTCCGGACAAAGCGGGCCGCCGGCCGCGCGCACGTAGCACTTCAGTTTCGAACGTTCATTAAGCGTATTCACGATGTGGCTGGTTAGCGCAGGACTGTTCATCGTTTGGTTTGTCCTCAAGTTCCTTTTGCACAAAGGTGGCTTTGTCCATATTCTGCTGTTGGGCGCGATTTCGATTTTCGTGGTCCAGTTTGTTGCCTATCGCAAAGCCCGTTATCAACGGTTATCCTCCTGACGCTAGCTTGACCGTTTCCTACCCGTCGGCAACAATGATCACGGTTGTTGCATCAACTAAAAAGAGTTTTTTGGGTAATTTAGAAGAGTTTAAGCACTGAATGTCACGAGGATCAAGATTATGACTTTCTACAGACGATTGCTGACCGCCATGTTGGTTTGTTTGCTGTGCGCGACCATTGGCTGCGCAACGATATTTGCGCAAAGCGATCAGCCGCGCAGAACTGTGGCGGTCACGTATCCGCTTGATGAGAGTGTGGTTGTCAAGTTTCGCGGCACGACGCTGCTGCCGAGATTAAAGGGTGAGGCGAAAGTGAAGCGGGCGGGCCGCCGGGGCACGCGCGTTGAATTGGCAATCGACAATTTACCTCGAGCCAATGAGCTCGGCGGCATTTATACGACCTTTGTGCTTTGGGCCATTTCGCCCGACGGTCATGTCGATAATCTTGGGGAAATAAAACGAGGTGGCAGTCCTTATGTTGCTTCCAAACTCGATGTTACGACTCCGCTACAAACCTTTGCCTTGATTATTACCGCCGAGCCGCACTTCTTAATGAAGGTTCCAAGCCGCATGGTGGTGCTGGAAAATGTTCCGCCAGAACGACCAGGTAACAGCCAGGTCGAAACCATCAACGTTCAATACATCGGAAACTCGAGTGAC
>JBDUCB010000324.1:0-9711 GCA_040003695.1 bacterium | reverse complement strand
CGGTGAAATAGTTGAAGTTGGCCTCGCTGGTAACCAGCAGGGCATCTGCCTCCAGGTCACCGAGCGCGGCCTGGAGGTTCGTGTAGCGCTGACGGTACTCTGCGGCGGGAAAGGGCATCGTGATCTCCTGCATGTGGAACGATGGCGTCCGATTCCCACCTGCTGTCTGGCTGGGTGAGGGGTCTGTTGCCCCGGGTGCGGCGGGACGGCGCCGACCAGTCTCGGCGCCAGTACGCATCTGCCGCTCCCAGAAAGCAGACCATGAGCAGGGTGTCCTGCGTCGCTGGCAGCGCTATATCGGCGCTGTAGGGGTTGTACGTCGCGCTGAACGCCATGGCGAAGGCGTAGGCGACCAGATAGAAGAACGCCAGACCATTGGCCCACTCGGTGTACTCAAATAGCTGCTTGACGTCGGCTAAATTCATTGTTCACCTGAACCCGAAAAGCGGAACGGCCGGGAAAGTGTGCCGCTCCACGCAAGTCTTCTTCAATGCGGAGCAGTTGGTTGTACTTGGCAATACGATCAGTGCGCGAAAGCGAACCTGTCTTAATTTGACCGGCGTTAGTGGCCACCGCCAGATCGGCGATGAACGGATCTTCTGTTTCGCCCGAACGATGCGAAATGACTGCGGTCCGGCCGTTCGTTTTGGCCAACTCAATGCATTCAAGCGTTTCGGTTAAGGTGCCGATCTGATTCACTTTAATCAGGATGGAGTTGGCAACGCCGAGATCAATTCCTTTGCGCAGAAATTCGGTATTGGTGACAAACAGATCGTCACCGACAAGTTGCAGGCGCTGGCCCAGTTTGTCGGTCAAGACTTTCCAGCCCTCCCAATCGTTTTCCGCCATGCCGTCTTCGATGGAAATGATTGGATACTTCCGGCTCCAGTCCTCCCAGTAAGCGACCATTTCATCGCTCGACAATTTTCGTTTGTCGCTTTTTTTGAAAACGTATGAGCTGCCGTCGTAAAACTCGCTGGCCGCCGGATCGAGCGCAAGCAAGCAATCCGTGCCCGCGGAGTAGCCTGCTTGCGCGATCGCTTCAAGTATTGTTTCGATGGCTTCTTCGTTTGAACGAAGATTAGGAGCAAAGCCACCTTCGTCGCCCACGCTGGTGGCATAGCCCTTTTTTTTCAAAACGGCCTTCAGCGTGTGAAAGATTTCCGCGCCGATACGAAGACTTTCAGTGAAACTCTCGGCGCCCACCGGAACAATCATGAACTCCTGAAAGTCGACGTTGTTATCCGCATGCGCGCCGCCGTTAATGATGTTCATCATCGGCACCGGCAAGGTTCTCGCATTTGGGCCACCCAAATATTTATAAAGCGGTACTTCCATGTAGGCCGCGGCGGCACGCGCGGTGGCCAGCGACACTGCCAAAATTGCGTTGGCGCCAAGTTTGGATTTCGTCGGCGTGCCATCCAAAGCAATCAACGCTCCATCTACTTCAGCCTGGTCCAACGCGTCGAGGCCGGCAATCTCGGGCGCGATAATCTCGTTTACATTGCGCACTGCGTTGAGCACGCCCTTGCCGCCGTAGCGTTTCTTATCGTCGTCACGCAGTTCAACTGCTTCGTGTTCACCTGTCGAGGCGCCCGAAGGCACGGCCGCGCGTCCAACTTCTCCACCGGCAAGTGTGACCTCGGCTTCGATTGTCGGATTGCCGCGAGAGTCCAAAATCTCGCGCGCGTTGATCTCTTCAATCCAACTCATGTCGTTTGCCAATCTATGAGAGTCAGAAAGCCTCAAGTGAATTTCAGGTGCGGGCAACTTTATCATCACGAGTAGGAGGAATCGAAGCGCGATAATCCTTCCCCCGCGTAAACTTTGCGAATTTTGCGACTCCGCGTTGAATCGACTTGCATATACTCACCGCAGAGACACCGAGCACGCTGAGTACGCGCAGAGAATTCAACTATCCTGCGGCACGTGCCCCTTCGACCGTTGCCTCGGTTGGTGATGATTCCTCGGTCTCAGGCAGTTCCAGCCGCACGCTGATCACGCGCCGCCGTTCAACACGATCGATTTCAAAGACTAGTCCGTTGTATGGAATTCTCTCACCCGGCTTAAGTACGTGCCCGGCTTCCGTCATTAGGAAACCTGCAATCGTTGTGTAACCTTCCGATTCCGGCAACGACAACTTCAAGCGCCGATTCAGATCTCGCACTGCCAGGCCGCCAGCGAGAATGTATTTGCCTTCTCCAGCAGGCGTGATTTGTTCGTTAACTTCTTCGTCGTGCTCGTCTGAAATGTCGCCTACAATTTCTTCGAGCAAGTCTTCAAGCGTAATGATGCCTTCCAGCCCGCCGTGCTCGTCCACAACAAAGCCGAAGTGCGCTTTGGCTTTTTGCATTTGCCTTAGGACGTCCTCAAGTCGCGCCGTGTCTACCACGTACATAGGCGGTTGCAGCACGTCCTCGAGGCGAAACTCTTCCGGGCTGAGCAGGTAAGGCATTACATCTTTGCTATGAATAAAGCCAATTACATCATCGAGCGACGCACGATAAACAGGCAAGCGAGAGTAACGATACTGATCGAATGCCTTGGTAATCTGCGCCAGCGAGGAATCGCTGGAGATGGCGGCCATTTCCGTGCGCGGCACCATCGCCTCGCGCACCAGGGTGTCGGAAAACTCGAAGACGCGATGAATCAAACGCCTTTCTTCGGCACGCAGGTAGCCACTTTCGCGCGCCACATCGACCAGTTGCCGCAATTCGGTTTCTGTGTAGACCGAAGCGTGATCGAGACTTGATCTGAGACCAATCAAGCGTCCCAGCCCCGAGCCGACCGTATTAAACAACCAAAGCGGCGCCTGAAAGACGCGCGCGAACAATTCCAGCGGTCCAGCGGTAAACATCGCCACGCGTTCGGCACGCTCGAGCGCGAGCATCTTTGGCATTAACTCGCCAAGCACGATGTGCAAAAAACTGATTACTGAAAACGCGATTATGATCGCCAGCACATGCGCCAGGTAGGCGACCCGACCTTCTGAAGCTATTCTTTGTGCGACCGGATAAAGCAGTGCAGCAATGGTCGGTTCACCAATCCAGCCAAGCGCGAGTGAAGCCAGCGTGATTCCCAACTGAACGGCGGAAATGAAGATGGTCGGATTGTTCAGCAGGCGCAGCGCGGCGTTTGCGTTTTTGCTGCCGGCGGCCGCGCGAGCTTCAACGCGCGCGCGGCGCACGGAGACCAGCGCGAATTCCGAAGCTACAAAGAAACCGTTCGTCGCAACCAGAAGTACGACGCCGATCAGTTTTAGAACAACCATCATAGAAGCAGCGCGGGTGGTAAAAATTTCCGCTGAAAAATACAGGTGAGATTACTGCCAGGTTCGTCCATTGATAGTTGGTAAAGGCGGAGCTGATTCGATAGCGACAGTATACCACGTGAGCTAACGACGGCATGAACAGACGCCCGCATCGTTCCCAGACGAATGCAGGGAAAGGCCTGATTTTATTGGACGGAAAGGTTTTCGAACAATATGAGCAGTTAGTGGCCGGCGGATGCTCCAGCAGCACGCGCGCGCGCGGGCCGGCGATCATGTTTCGCACAGGCGCGAGCCAGAGCTTCTTCAACGCGCGGCTCGATGTTGCATTCCGGTTGGCGGCAAACCGCGGCGAGTTCGGAAATCACCAGGTAGCGTGAACGCTCAAGCATGCGTTGTTCGCGAAATGAAAGTGGCTTTAGGTGGTTGAGGTAGGTTAGGTGCTTAAGAACGTCGGCAGCTTCAAATACATCGCCGGTCCTCATCTTCTCTGAGAATTCCTTGAAGCGATCTTTCCAGTCGTTGGCAGGAAAAGAAAAATCATCCGCTAACAACTTGAAAAGCATTTCGCACTGACCCGAAGAAATCGGAGAGCGCAAACCTACTTCTGAAGCATTTGAAACTGGAACCAGCACCAGGGAATTGTTGGCAGCAAGCCGAAGCGTGTAGAAAGGAAGTGTGCTGGCGCCTATTTGCTTCTGTTCAATCTGCTCAATGGTTCCGATTCCGTGATTTGGATAAACGACTTTCTGGCCGACTTTGAAGCCCACCGCAACACCTCCATTGATTTAGAAAAATCAGACTGCGCCGCACGCGCGGGTCTGGGGAAATCCGAGCGACGCAGTTAAAGCGCCGGGCCCTATTTGGTAAGTGGTTTGAGTCTAACTCGCCATTTGATAAAGCGTCAAGGTCTTCAATGATAACGCTGCAAGTGAAAAGCGGGACAAACTCCGCCGCTAATTCTTCTGCGCAAACGAGACGGGCAACGGATAGTCAGTCACATTCTGGCAAGGCTTCAATTCAACAAGGCGTTTTTCAGTTTCTGCAAACCGTCGCAAACGTTCGCGCGTTTGTGTCTGAGCCGGCAAGCGCAGTTTCATCTCGGATTGTATTTCGTTATTCGGGGAAACCTGCCCGAGCACCCAGTAAGCGCCCGGCGGCAAATTATTAAACGCGAAAACTCCATCTGATCCTATTTCGCTAGCGAAAAATCTCAATACGTCTTCCGCGCTCTCTTTTTCCGCCGGCACCAGATACACAAAAAATTTCGGCGGCACGTTTTGTCCTGTTTCCAACTTGAGGCTGCCGTGAAGCGAAGCAGCTCCCTCCGCAAGATTAATTGTCACCCTGGAAATCTTTTCCTCAAATTTAAGGAAGACTCCATTCCTGGCAAGATCCTTTTTCAATGCGTGAAAGGTTGAAGCCGGTCGCCTGGCTATAATCCAGCCCCGCAAACTGGATATTCACGGTTCCCGCCGCCATACCAGTGAGTCGAAAACTTCCATCAGCCGAAATCAGTGACGGTCTTGCGGCACCGCCACCAATTCTCCCATTTTGAATCCACGCATAAATTCGCAACTCACGGAGTTTGGCGATGATGGCGGCGCTCAACAGACCCACAAAAATTCCAGCGCGTCCCTTCCCCCCTACCGTGACGCGTCCCGATACAGTAGCCGTAGGTATCTTCTTTACAGCTTTCGTTTGTGAGTAGGATAAGGAATGCAGGCCGGCACAACTAAAGAGTACTGCCAGGAGGATTGCATTTCGAGTGAGGGAAGCCATAAGAGCGAGTGTGCCGGTTTCCAGTTTCGCGAAGGACCACATAATACCGGAAACCGGCAACCCATGTCTGCAAACAAAACATAAGCAGTTGTCACTTTACAGATCATACTGCTAGGATCGACCGCCGAACCGGTACCAATTGATTGTCCCGCGGTCAGCGCTCGGCCAGACACTCGTGCTATTTCCTACTTTCTTTTCATAACCATGGCCTTCCTAAAGATTACCGATGCAAGTGGCCGTCAGTGGCAATACGACTTTGTGCCGCTATCTGTGTGTTCGATTGGCCGCGCGCCCGACAACACCATTGTCCTCGATGACCCGCGCGCCTCGCGTTATCACGCACACATAAAATCCGCCGACGATGGTTCGTTTACGGTGGTTGACGGAGCAGTGATAAACGGACAACTACGCCGCAGCGCAAATAAAGTTTTCGTCAACGGCGGCCCTCATCTCGAATATCAGTTAAGAAATGGCGATCGCATAACCATCGGCGCCAGCACACTGCGTTTTGAACAACCTGCAGAAGAGCGCACTACCGACGTGCGTTATGACGACAAACCACTCGGACACACGCAGCTTTTGATCTCTGCCAACGACGTGATGACCACCGTGCTGCACGGGAAGACTGAGGTGCCGGTGGCGTCGCCGGCCTCCACTTCGCCGGCGCGCGACAAAGTTCTGGAAGCGTTGCAGCGGAAGGCAAACATACTCAGCGCGCTTTATGAGATGAGCAAGACTCTGGGATCAGTTTTCGATCTGGAAACGATCTTTGCGAAGGCGACTGACATTATTTTTCGCTCCACCCCCGCGGACCGGGTCGTTGCACTGCTAGCCGAAGGCAATGGCAAGGAAAATCCTGAAGATGTGGCATTGAACCCGATTGCGATGCGGGCGCGCGACGAGAGTTTGAATAATCACATGCGCAAGTTAACCATCGGCCGCACCATTACGCGAAAAGTAATGAAGGATCGGGTGGCCTTGCTTTCGCAGGACGCGGCGTCCGATGAACAGTTTGCCGGCGTTGATTCAATCGTTTCCCAGGGCGTTCGTTCAACCATCTGCGCACCGCTGGTAGGCGAGTCGCGCGTCCACGGCGCCATTTATGCAGACCGTCTCGATCCCTTTGCTGCTTTTAAGCCCGACGATCTCGAGTTGATCAGCGCAGTCGCCGCACAAACTGCGATCGCTGTGGAGAATGCTCGCGCCCACGAGCGTCTGGCACGCGAGGAAGTGGCGCGCGCAAACTACAGCCGGTTTTTGCCGGAGTACGTTGTGAAGCAGATGCTCGAGAATCCCGAGTCGTTCAAGCTCGGCGGCGTTAATCAGACCATCACAATTTTGTTTGCCGACATTCGCGGTTTCACGCGCATCTCGGAACATGCGCCGCCGGAAAAAATTGTCAATCTGCTTAACCGTTATTTCTCGGCCATGACCGACATCATCTTTGCGCACGGCGGCACGTTGGACAAATATCTCGGCGACGGTTTGATGGCCCTTTTCGGAGCGCCTACGACAACTCCAGAAGATGCTTCGAACGCTCTCAATGCTGCGGTGGCGATGCAACGCCGCATTCTGGGCATCAATATGGAACTTCGTGAGGAAGGTTTGTTGGAAATTGGCGTCGGCATCGGTCTGCATACCGGCGAAGTGACAGTCGGCTACATCGGTTCAGAGCGACGATCGGAGTACACTGCCATTGGCGACACGGTCAACACTGCGTCTCGTTTGGAATCAAATGCCAAGGGCGGGGAGATTCTGGTAAGCGATGCCACTGCGAAATCCGCTCGCAGCCGGTACAAACTAAAACCTCGCGAGCCCATCAGCGTCAAGAATCGCCAGCAGCCCGTCGTGTTGTGGGAAGTTGACTGGCAAAAGGCCAGCGGCGCATTTTGATTTCGTCTCACCTTCCGTTATGCCGCTCGGTCAGTTATTCACTCGCCGCATCACGATAGCTCGCATCTACGGAATTCCGGTGCGCATCGACTATCGCTGGTTTGCAGTGGTAGCGCTGAGCATCTGGCTCATCGCCAGCAATCTGCAAAGCCACGTTATTCAACTTGGCAATGTTCGACTGCCGCCGCTTGCTCCTGCTACGGCATGGGTCCTGGGTTTAATCACCACTGCCGGTCTGTTTCTATCTGTCTTCGGTCACGAACTTTCGCATGCGTTGATGGCGCGAGCCGAAGGTATCGAGATCGAAGAGATCGTGCTGCATCCGTTTGGCGGTTTAGCCCGTCTAAAAACTGAGCCGCAAAACCCACGCGCCGAGTTGCGCATTGCTATTGCCGGCCCTGCTGCAAGTTTTCTTTTTGCGTTGCTTGCTTTTGCCGCCACCAAGATCGCAGCGCTGGGAAACTACAACGCAACGGTTGTTGTTTTCTTTTTGATCGCGTGGGGAAATTTACTGCTCGCCGTCTTCAATCTCTTTCCTGGTTATCCGTTGGACGGCGGGCGCGTGTTGCGGGCGCTGCTGTGGCGCAAAAGCGGCAGCATCAAGGAAGCCACGCGCATGGCAGGCATCTGCGGCATCCTAATCGGCGGCACGCTGATCCTGTTTGGCGTTTACATAATGATTGCACCGAGTTGGCGACCTTCGCAACCCTACTTCATGGGCGGATGGTCCATCCTGGTTGGCCTGTTTTTACTGGACACCGCCGCGAAGGTGGTTAAGGGCGCACAAAGCACGCGCCTGCTAACTGCCGGCGATGTAATGTCACCCTCGATCGCAATCGATCCATTGATGACTGTCACCAAATTGATCGACGATGTGCTACCGCTGCATCGACAGACAACCTTTCCGGTGGCAGTGAATGGTCGGGCGCACGGCATTCTGGCACTTGAAGATCTAAAGCCATTGCCGCGGGAAAGTTGGCAGACCACGCAAGTCAAAAATGTAATGCGAAGCATCAACCCGCAGTTATTTGTTGACGCTTCAGTGACACTCGAGTCTGCGACCGAGTTGATGAAAAACAACGGAATCGGGTCATTGGTGGTGATTAACAATCAAGGCAAGCTCGTTGGTTTTCTGCAAAGCGGAAGGATTACGAAGCGCTCGAAAAAGAATCGCAGCAGTATCGCTAAGCGCTCTTAGTCTCCCTTAATCCTCGACTGCCTGCCCTTTCTTAGTTCGACGCCAGCGATGCTGCCGTAACGGAACGAATTCGTAACCGAAACGCCATTGCCACGCCTTTCGTTTTTCGCGATAATCCAGCGGAGCTATTATTTTGTAGCTGAAGGAATAATTGATGCTGGCAGTCGTTGGGGCGCTCTTTGCAAATGCGGTGATTGCGGTCCTGAAACTCGCGGCGGCTTTCGTCACCGGCTCGTCGGGAATGATGGCGGAAGCGCTACATTCAGTTGCCGACACGACCAATCAGATTTTCTTGTTGCTCGGCTTGCGCTTTTACCGGCGACCCGCTTCAAAGAAGCATCCTTTCGGTTATGGAAAGGAACGCTTCTTCTGGTCGTTTATCGCTGCCATCTTCATTTTTGGCGTAGGCTCGACCTACGCGATCTATGAAGGCGTGGTTAAACTGAAACACCCGCACGCCCCCGAGAATCTGTTTTGGGCGTATCTGGTGCTGGGCCTTTCATTCTTATTGGAATCGGCTTCGATTAGTTTGGCTATATATCAGGAGTTGAAAGAGGCGCGTTCCGAAGGCCTATCGTTTTTTCAATATCTGCGCGAGTCGAAAGACCCAACGGCCAAGACAGTGCTCTTTGAAGATTCTGCGGCGTTGCTCGGTATCTTGATCGCGGCGACCGGGCTGTATTTGACCGAGCATCATGCGGGACCCGGTGCGGGTTCGTATTGGGACGGACTTGCGTCAATTCTAATCGGCGTCGTGCTTGCTGTCGTAGCTTTTGCATTGGCGCGTACGTCTCGCGCTTTGTTGTTGGGTGAAGCAGCCAGCGCAAAAACTGTGCAAGCGATCAAGCAAGCCATTGAAAGTCATCCGAATGTAATTAAAGTAGTCGAGATCCTGACGATGCATCTGGCTCCGAAACAGATCTTAATTAACGCGCATGTGAATCTGCGTGACGATCTGGTAACGAGTCAAATCGAACGGACCATTGAAGAGATAGAGCAGTTAATCAGAAAGGCCGAGCCGAAAGTGGAGATGATATTTCTGGAAACTGCGCGCAAGAGTCATAGCGCGCATCAGGAAGTTGTCCCCGAGCATATCGGCTGAAGCTCGCGCAGGAGTTTTTCTGATTGCGGGTTTGGTGAAACTAAATTGTTGCTGCTGAATCGCAAAAATCAAATCCGGATTTTTAAACCAACTAATGCTGTTACTACTGCCATACACCGAGTATCTGGGAAGACTTGCTGAGCCGCGTAATATCGCGGACATCGTTCTGGTCTTCTTGTTGGTGTATGCAGTTTTGAAGCTCGTTCGTGGAACTCGCGCCGCCCCAATGGCCGCCGCGATTGGCGCTTTTGCCCTCCTTTACTGGCTCGCCGTCAAAGAAGATCTGGCAACATTGGAATTTGTACTGCGTGGTGGCTTGATCTATATCGGCGTCGCCATCATCGTCCTCTTCCAGGCGGAGATTCGACAGGCGCTGATCTCTTTTGGCAATCGTTTTCGCATGCCTTTCACGCAAAGGCATCTGGGACAGTTTGGCGAAGGGGTCTACGATGAAGTCATTCTGGCGGC
>JBDUCB010000309.1:0-9790 GCA_040003695.1 bacterium | reverse complement strand
AACCGGGAACAGTGAATCGAGAATAGTTACGATTCTCGGTTCACTGTTTGCTGTTCGCTGTTTGCTCTGCCCGGTTCCCTGTTTACGGTTCACGGTTCACCGTTTTCTTCCCTCGTTTTGCCGTTCGATCATCCATTGCGGGTAAAGCGCATGCGGCGCAGTTGTTGCCGAAAGCGTTTCGATTTCAGCCGCGCTTAACTCCAATGTCGCAGCTTTCAAATTATCTTCCAACTGCGTCATCTTGTTTGCGCCGATGATCGCTGCTGTGACGCCGGGTTGCGCCAGCAACCACGCCAGCGCCACTTGCGCCACCGTCACATTCTTTTCTTTTGCGATGCGCTCGAGCGCCTCAACCGCATCGAAGCCGCGCTCTTCATCAATCGGTGGGAATTGAAACGCGGTGCGGCGCGCGCCTTCCGGATTCGGATTGTCGCGGCGATACTTGCCCGAAAGAAATCCGCCCGACAGAGGCGACCAGGGCAGCACACCAATATTCTCTTCGCGGCAAAGCGGCAGCAGCTCGTGTTCAAGATCGCGTCCAACCAACGAGTAATAAGCCTGCAGACAAACAAAGCCGGCCCAGTCATGCGCTTTAGAAAGATAAAGCGCTTTCATCAAATGCCGCGCCGACCAGTTTGAGCAGCCGATGTAACGCACCTTCCCTTGGCGCACCAGATCGTCGAGCGCACGCAACGTCTCTTCAATCGGCGTCAGCAAATCCCAACCATGCACCTGGTAAAGATCGATGTATTCGGTTTGCAGCCGCCTTAAACTGTCTTCAACCGAGCTGAAGATATGCTGGCGCGATAGCCCGACATTGTTCACGTCGCCCGTGCCGGCGGTTGCCGCTTCGCTCATGGCACTACGAACTTTAGTCGCTAAAATTACCCGATCCCGCTGTACTCCTCCGTCCTTTAACGACTGGCCGAGAACCGTCTCCGATTGTCCATAAGAATAAACGTCGGCCGTATCGAAAAAATTAATGCCGGCGTCGAGCGCGCGCGTGACCATTTCATTCGCGCTTGCTTGTCCCACCACGCCGATGTTGAAAAAATTTTCTCCGAACGTCATCGTGCCCAGGCACAGTTCGGAAACTTTCAGACCAGTTTTACCGAGTGTTTTGTAGTTCATGCGGTAATGATAGCAAACAGCTGAGTGTAGACAGCAGGCGTGTGAACTGTGAACCGGAAACCGTGAACCGAGAACCGAAAACCGTGAATTGGAAACCGTGAACCGTGAACCGTGAACCGGGAACCGGGAACTGTGAACCGTCTTACTTTTCAGATCCGATTTTATCCGCGTTCATCTGCGGCTAATTCCCGTTCACGGTTCACGGTTCACGGTTCACGGTTTACGGTTTCCGGTTCCCGGTTCACGGTTTTCGGTTCACCGTTTTGTACCACGAACGACATTGATCCGTGATTTCCACCCATCACACTCTAACGGTTCTTCATAATTAGTTTAGCGAACCCAAATTCTACGAGGGGGAAGGGGCAGTAGGCTGACCGTGAGGGAGGGCGTGAAAACAAATGCAACAATACAATCAATCGGACGATCTCAAAAAACTGCGAGAGATGGTTAAGGACATAGACTTCTGCATGCTAACTACTGTGGATGAGAACGGCGACTTGCACAGTCGGCCCATGTCCGTGAATGGCGAAATCGATGCGGACGGTGATCTATGGTTTTTTACTTACGGCAGTTCGCACAAAGTTGTAGAGATCGGAAAGACTCCAAAAGTTAACGCGAGTTTTGCGAACCCTGAAGATTTCCGCTTCGTATCGATGACCGGCACCGCGCAACTCGTGCGCGACCGTGCGAAAATCAAAGAGCTATGGCAGCCGCAACTCAAAGCGTGGTTTCCCGAAGGCACTGAGGAACCAGACATCGCGCTGCTGCGCATCAATGTCGATAAAGCTGAGTACTGGGACAGCCCGTCGAGCAAAATTGCGCAAGCATTCAGCTTTGTCTCAGCTCTGGTTACCGGCAAAGAGGCGAGCGGTGGCGAAAATAAGAAGGTGGATCTGCGGTAGGAATGGTGTTGGGTGTTAGGGTCTCAGGTGTTAGGTGTTGGGTGTTGGGTGTTGGGTGTTGGGTGTCGGGTGTCGGGTGTCGGGTGTTGGGTGTCGGGTGTTAGGTGTCGGGTGTTGGGTGTCGGGTGTTGGGTGTTAGGTGTCGGGTGACCTGACACGCGTCACCTGACTTCAGGTTCACGGTTCACGAGCTTGCCGTTCGCTGTTTACTGTCTACTGTTTGCTGTTTACTGTTTGCTGTTTACTGTTTACTGTTTCCTGCCTACTACCTACTATTCCCGCGTGACAATATCTTCAGATTCCGGCTCACGATGGACCAGCGGGCCTGCTCTCGTTCTGTATCTCGCAGTTGCAAAACTGTTTTTTCATCTGTTCACCGCCGAGCATTATGGAATCTTTCGCGATGAACTTTATTACCTGGCTTGCTCAGAACATCTTGCCTGGGGCTATGTGGACCAGCCTCCGCTCATCGCCCTAGTCGCCTGGTTCGCCCGGCATGTTTTTGGCAGTTCGCTGCTGGGCTTGCGTTTGCTGCCAGCCCTCGCCGGCGCTGCGCTTGTTTGGTTAACGGGTAAACTCGCGCGCGAGATGGGCGGCGATCGTTTTTCGCAAGCGCTTGCCGCACTGGCCACCTTCGCAGTCCCTATCTTTCTGGTCTTTCATCACTGGCTGACGATGAATGCATTTGAGCCACTCATTTGGCTGGCTGCCGCATGGTGCGTTGTGCGTGCAGTTAACACTCACGATGCAAAGTATTGGCTGTGGTTTGGTGTGCTCATTGGCCTGGGTCTCGAAACCAAATACACAACGCTCTTCTTCGCGGTTGGCATAGCAGCGGGGTTGGTTCTTACACGCCACCGCCGCGTCTTAAGGAGCCGATGGATTTGGCTTGGCGCGCTCGCTGCCTTGCTGATCTTTCTGCCGAACCTCATCTGGCTGGTCAAACATAATTTTCCATTTCTGGAACTGATGCGGAATATTCGTCACAGCGGGCGCGACGTCGCGCGTGGTCCAATCGCTTTCATCGCGGACCAGGGGATGATCATGAACCCTATTCTTTTTCCGCTCTCGCTGGGGGGTTTGATCTGGTTGTTCTTCGGTCGCGTTATTACTGGGAGCGCGGGCGTCCCGCCCGCACACCAGGGGCAGGAGGCAGCAACAGACGGCAGGACAACGTCGGGATCGGTTCACCTGCCGAGTGCTCCTGCTCCTGCTCCTGCTCCTGGTTCCCTTTATCGCATCTTCGGCTGGGCCTACGTCGTGATGCTCGTCATGTTTATTGTTTTGAAAGGAAAGAATTATTACCTCGCGCCTGCGTATCCGATTCTTTTTGCTGCCGGCGCGATCGCGTTTGAACGACTAACAACTTACGTCCAAAGTCCAATGTCCAAGGTCCAAGGTCAACTCGATCCTGGGAGCGCGGGCGTCTTGCCCGCAAACCAGGAGCAGACAGCAGCAGACAGCAGGACGCCGTCGGGATCGGTTCACCTGCCGACTGCTCCTGCCTACTGGTGCTGGCTTCGGTGGCCCTACGTCACCCTCATCATTCTCATCAGCATCGCACTCGCGCCTCTTTCGGCGCCCATCCTCTCTCCTGAAAACTACATTCGCTATCAACACGCGCTCGGCTTGGAACCACCAAAAGCCGAGAATCAAAATACCGGTCCGCTGCCACAACATTTTGCTGACGAGTTTGGTTGGGAAGATATGGTGCGTGAGGTTGCGAAAGTCTATAACGCTCTTCCACCTGAAGAGCGTGCACAGACGGCGATCTTCTGTAACAGCTATGGCCAGGCCGGCGCGATAGATTTCTTTGGTCCAAAGTATGGCCTGCCGAAAGCGATCAGCAATCACCAGAACTACTGGTACTGGGGCCCGCGCGACTACACCGGCGCGAGCGTGATCGTTTTAGGCAGCGACGGCGAAGGCGATCGCGAACACTTCAAAACTGTCGAGGAGGCCGGCCATACTTATCATCCTTACTCTCGTCGTGATGAGCATTTTCCCATCCTTCTCTGTCGCGGCCTCAACCAGGATCTCCACAGTCTCTGGCCCAGCATTAAGAAGTGGAACTAGCGAGATTAACGGCAATACGTGACGAGTGACGGGTGACAGGAAAACGAAGGAGAGTTAGCCGCAGATTCGCACGGATAAGAACGGATCTGAACAGAACAAGGAACAGACTAGAACCGGTAACTGGAAACCGAGAATTCGTATCTGATTGCTGTCTACGGTCTGCTGTCTACTGCCGTCTTAACCATTTACGATTTACTATTTACGCAGTTCTCAGATCCGTTCTAATCCGCGTGAATCTGCGGCTGAGTCTCTTTCTTTCCTCTCACTTGTCACCTGTCACCCGATACGCATCTTTACCATTTACGATTCACGATTTACGATTTACGATACCGCCATGTCGCGCCACGAAGATAACTTTCAACTGTCGCTACCGCCGGAAGAGGCGAAGAACTTGTGCGGGCAAGCCATCACCTCGCTCGGTTGGCCCATTGTCGACCTGGGATACGGCTGGAGCACCTCTGAATCGTTTAATCTCGGTTTCACCTGGCCGGTGTCGATGCAGGTGGTCATCAATTACGGCGATGCCGGAATGAGTCGCCTCACGATCAAGGCCTCCAACTTTGGTTTTGGACCAATCCAGTCGAGTCACGTAAAAGGAAAAGTAAGAACTCTGCGCCAGCGAATCGAGCAGATGTTTCAGCAAGGTCCTCAACCGCCGGCGCAATCTCAACCTCAGCCGCAACCGCCCGCGCAGCCGTCATCTCAAGCTCGACAATCAAAGGGAGAAGAGATTTTCCGCGACGGGGTTCTGTTGGAGGACAAGGGGCAGTAGCCCGACTGTTCTCCGCGTCCAATGTCCAACGTCCAACGTCCAATGTCGGTGCAGTAGCCCGACCGTTCCGCGTCCAAGGTCAAAGGTCCAATGTCCAATGCCCAACGTCAACACGACCCTCGTCTCGCCCGCATCTCATGATTTATTCCCTCTCCCGTTGGGAGAGGGTCAGGGTGAGGGCTTACGGCCAACATCCTATTCTCAAACTGATCGCCGACCCTCGATGGGTCGGAATTTCCCTCTCCCGTTGGGAGAGGGTCAGGGTGAGGGCTTACGACAACGTCCCCATTCTCAAACCACTCGCCGACCCTCGATGGGTCGGCGTTGTTTTTTGGCGCTGGGAATAATATTCGCGCGGCCATCGAGGCCGCGCGAGTATTTTTGTTGGGTGTCCTGTTCCCAGGTCGTACTGACTATTTACGATTCACGATTTACGATTCACGTTCACACCGTTTGACTTCCGCGCTCGCCTGATATAAAAAAGTGCGGCCACAAACGCCCCTTTCGTACCAACTAACTTCCCAAACCCAATTACAAAAAGGAGACCTCCCAAGATGAAACGAATACTAACTGTGTCACTGCTGATGATTGCCGCCGCCACGATTGCCTTTGGCCAATGCAGCGATGCCGACAAAATGAAACTGGAAGCTTTTGATCGCGCCTGGGGTGAAGCCGGAGTTCGCGGTGATCGAACCTTCCTGCAAAATGTTTACGCTGACAATTATGTCGGCTTAGGTTCAGCCGGCATGGCAGACAAAACGCAAACTATCAGCGACACTATGAAGCAGTTCGAGCGCGACAAGGCTAACCCGCAAAACGCGCCTAAAGTCACGCACGATTACTACATGATCACCTGCTCGCCCACCTCCGCAACTATCACTCATCGCAACGTAATCACCGAAAACGAGGGCGGCAAGGAACATATTGTCTACACTCGCAGCGTTCACTTTTTGGAACGTAAAGGCGATGGTTGGCACGTCGTGAGCAATGCCGGACATCCGTTGAATGATGCGGCGAGGTTGTATTACATGGAGCGCGAGTGGAATGACGCCGCGAAGCGAAATGACGTCGCTTGGTTTGAACGCAACTATGCCGAAGATGCTTCAGACATAAGCAGCCGGACCGGCGTGCAGCACAGCAAAGCAGAAGAGATTGCTTCGATGAAGGACAACAAAACTGTGCTTGATTCGCTCGAGCTTTCGGACTTAGACGCGCGCGTGGAAGGGAACGCCGCGGTTGTGACAGGCGTGAATCACGTGCGCGGCAAAGATGATAAGGGAGTTGCGATTGACCGCCGCACTCGATTCACCGACACCTTCATCAAACGCGATGGTCGTTGGCTGGTGTGGGCCACTCAGGGAACGTTGATTCAGTAACCCTTTTTCATAACGCCGAAGACAAAAAATAACGGGCAGCGAATTGGCTGCCCGTTTTTTTTAAG
This sequence comes from bacterium, assembly GCA_040003695.1. Classification (GTDB taxonomy): domain Bacteria; phylum Acidobacteriota; class Blastocatellia; order Pyrinomonadales; family Pyrinomonadaceae; genus PSRF01. The sequence continues at coordinate 3,468 of JBDUCB010000309.1, read as the reverse complement.
CGTTACCAGTGGTTGTTAATTTCATTTGAGCGTGCCGGTGGTGAACTTAACGCCTGCATCCGCGAAATTGGAGGTGAGAGTTTTGCCGCCGTACACAGTGCGCCCGGTCGAAGTCACTGCCGCACTTTCCAGTAGTACTATCGAGAGCCGGCTACCGGCAGGCAATGTCCCTCCCGGAACGTTCAGCGTATATACACCCTTCGTTGCGGTTGGGCCCGCGGTACAGACGCCAGCATCATTGCATAAGGTCCACTCGCCTGCAGCTATCCCCTTCAGCAAGTCGCCGTCGGCATCAACTGCATTAACTTCAATTGAAAGGCGCGGGTTGGAAGTTAGCTGCCACGCCGGCTGAGCAGCGTCAGCCAGGTAAAAGGTTAACGTCAACGGTCCGCCGACCGTCAGTGGCGCAGCCAGCGGCGCCGAGGTGAAAACGGCAACATCGCCTGCGCCATAGTTCAACGCGTAGCCCATCCCACCGGCCTGGCAATTGCCCGTAGCTTGAGTCAGCGCGAGTCCACCTTTGGGAGCGCCCGCCTGCATATTGCAACCTTCCGGCGACGAGGCAAGTCCCGCGGCGCCCGGTTGAAAGAAGTAGGAGGCTGCTCCAGTTGCTGTGAACACAGGAAGGGTTGGACTAATGCGCGCCTGCGGCACAAGTTGCGCCAACGTGAGCGTCACCCGCGTTCCCATCACCAGACCCTGATCCTGTGACCCAAGATCGCCGCGCAGATTGACTTTCCAGTTTCCATAAACATAGGTGCCCTTGGTCAGATCAACGAACAGATCCGAGATGCCGTTACTTGCTGAGGCAATGCTTTCAGCCACCACTGTTCCGGCCGCATCGGTGATCGTGATGTGATAATCAAAGGCATTCTCGCCTACGTATCCGAGCGATGGATAGGAAACCAATGCCCTGATGGCTTTCGTCGATGACGTGACGTTGACCTGGTAGTTCTTTTCATCAGGAACGCCGTTAACAGTGGCGGGCGCCGCCGTGAAAGTCCAGAAGTCTGTGCCCAGCACTTTGTAATCGCGGTCACCCAGCACACGCGCGTCCGCGTCCTGTTGAAAACGCGAAAGCTTATTGGCGTTAAAACCGTGACGCGATATCAGATCAACCGCTGCTTTAGCATCCACGTAGCCATATCCGGAATAGTGGAACGGTTCTACCGATTTAGTGTTTTCAATGTCCGGCATCAGCGTAGTCGTAACCTGAAGGACGGTCTTCACCTGGTCGGGTGTTAGCAACGGTTGCTTTTGCAAAAGCAACGCTACTACGCCGGCAACGTGCGGACAGGCCATGCTGGTTCCTGAGGCCGAAGCGGTGCCGCCTGGCAGCGAGGTCACCAGCACGCCAGTCGTTCCGGTTGAAACGATGTTGACGCCGGGAGCAACCACTGATGGATGGTAAATGCCGATACGATCGCCGGTGTACGACATGTGTATTTCATCGCCTGCCGGCAGCGCGCCCGGGATCGAGTCGTCATATTGAAGACCGCCCGACGAAAAGTCAGCAATCTGATGATTCAAGCTTCCCGCGCCAACCGAGATCACCCAGGGTGCGATTGAGTTGGGATTGATCGACATCTCCGTCGTTTCATTGCCTGCCGCAAAGACGACTGTGATTCCTGCGTCGTGCGCCGCTTTGGTGGCCTGATTGATTGGATCGTTTGGATCGAAAAGACGAAAAGCCGATCCCCATGAATTGCTGGCTACGCGAATGTTCCAATTAATTCTATGCGTAAGCATTTCGTCGTAAGCGGCGAGGACGCTGAAGATGAAAACGGTGTCACCGGTGCCAAAACCGATCAGCTCAGCTTTGGGCGCCACGCCGATGACTTGCCCGTCCGTGTTGTCGGCCGCCGCAATGCCGGCGCAGTGCGTACCGTGACCTGACGAGGTGTCGCTGTTGTTATAGCCGGTTTGGTCCACGGGAATAATCAGGCGCGGATCGGATTGCGACACGGCCACTTCCGGATCGACGATCTTCACGTTGTGCGTCACTCGATTCGCGAGATCGGGATGGGTTGCATCGATGCCGCTATCAACAATGGCAATCCCTACACCTGCGCCGTTTACGCCCAGCTCCTGCACCTTGTCGACGTTCATCGCGATGTTTGAAGCGTTGGAAAGGAAGTGCAACTGTTCGTTTGGGTAGACGTCAGTTGCCAAACCGCGGCTGACTGCATCGAACATGGCCGCCTGCGGCCCTCGCAATAGCGCCAGCGGTAAGTTCTGAAAACTTTGCACGCGCAATCCAAGAGCTTTCAACCCGTCAAGCCGCGTCGCGCTGGGCATCACGCCACCGAACGTAGCGATGCCGTCAAAGGAACCATCGGTCCTGGCGGGGGCTTTCGCTAGCAGTGCCAATCCGTTGTGACTGGTATCGATGGTGGTTGCTTTCGTCGTTGGCGTCTTTACAAAAGAAGACACCAACAACAGACAACCAACCAACAACGCACTTAGCGCCAGTCCGGTTTGTCTAAAGGTGATATCTCCCCAAATAACGGATGACGTTGTTGAGGTTCCGACGTCGCTACAGTTGAATCGAACAAAAGGCCTGCGCAAATTTCTTTTGAACATTTCTTTCTCCTCAAGAAGTTGGGGCATCACTGCCGGAAAATTTGGCGCTGCGATTCAAGCTAATCCCGATTCCCGGTCAAATCGCAGTTTCAAGCTAAAGCCGAGGTAATTTGCTTTGAAAACTCGGTCCCGATAACGCAGCCAGAATATTCGTGGAGGGTTGAGGGATTCTTGAGGAATACTTGAGCAAAAAACGATCGGCGATAGTAATTTCCGAAGCGGCGCGGAATATTTAAGAAGCGGCGCGGATTATTAGCAGGCCTGAAAAGAGAGTGATGAATTGCAATAAAGCTGAACGCGAAAAAGAAGATTCAAAATTCGGAGCGCGGTGGCTGGACAGCGCTTATTGAATGAGATCACGCGCAGCGAGTTAATCGAATGCGCGCGCAGCGAGTTATCGAATGCGCGCGCAGCGCGTCGAATCAAAGCGCCGTAGGTGCGACATGAAAATAGCCCAGGGTAAAGCGCGCTTCGCGCGGCACCCTGGGATCGCGGGCAACAAATATGTTTCTCGCCGACCCTCGATGGGTCGGCGTTCTGTTTTGTACTGCTGCGGCTCGACGCCGCCTTGTAATCGAATGCGCGCGCAGCGCGTCGAGTCAAAGCGCTGTAGGCGCGACATGAAGGTAGCCCAGGGTAAAGCGCGCCTCGCGCGACACCCTGGGATCACATCTCCCCTAAAAACCTTTTCGCCCCAGCGGGGCGAAATAATGATTTGCATCCATTCACGATTTTCGATTCACGATTTACGCATTTTGTGGGCAACTGAAGTGAAAAAAAGACGCCGACCCTCGATGGGTCGGCGAAAATGGTTTACGACTCCTGATCCAGGGGCGGCGCTTCGCTTTGCCCCTTGCTATATTCAGGTCGCACCTACGGCGCTTT
>JBDUCB010000403.1:0-9815 GCA_040003695.1 bacterium | reverse complement strand
AACGAGTCGCTGAAGTTCTCTCCGGAAACGATCTTCGCGTTTCGCTTTTCGCTGAAGCTGCGCCGACGCCACTGATTTCGTGGTCCGTCAAGGAACTCAACGCACAAGGCGGCGTAGTGATCACGGCTTCTCATAATCCGCCCGACTTTAATGGCTTCAAGATCAAAGCGCCGTGGGGTGGCAGCGCCTCGCCGGAAACAACTGCGGCGGTTGAGAAGCTTGTAGATGCGAATAAGCCGAAACGCAAAGAGCTAACGAACAAACAAAGCGAGTTGCTGGCGCCAGCAGTCGAAAGCTATTGCGCTCAGATCGCCTCATACATCGATTTGGATCGTTTGCGGAAAACGAAGGCAAGGATCGTAGTCGATCCTATGCATGGATCAGCCGCGAAGTGGGTTGAGAGTTTTCTCGGGGGCGGCGATCTAACAGTCGAAACCATTCGCGACTATCGTGACCCTCTGTTTGGGGGTGTAAACCCCGAGCCTATTGACAAGAATCTCGCGCCACTAAAACAACGCGTGCTTGAATCAAAGGCCCTCGTCGGATTGGCAACTGACGGCGACGCGGATCGCGTTGGCGCAGTCAATGAACTCGGCGAAACGATGACAATGCACGACGTGGTGCCATTGATTCTTTTGCATCTTGTTCGTGAGCGAAAGATGAGCGGCGGTGTCGTGCGCACCTTTTCGCAGTCAGTTCTCTTAAAGCGAATGGCCGCGGCCTTCAATCTCAAACTTTACGAAACAGCAATTGGTTTCAAGTATGTCGCTGATCTAATGCTCAACGACGACATTCTCATTGGCGCGGAAGAGTCCGGTGGCATCGGCATAAAAGGTCACATTCCCGAACGCGATGGCATCCTGAATTCTCTTCTCTTTCTGGAGGCAATAGTCACCTCCGGCGTACCACCCTCGGAAATGCTGCGCGCACTTCATCGCGAGTTTGGCGAATTTCACTTTGGCAGAAGAGACTTACACGTCGAGACATCCATGGGTCAGGCGTTGATTGCACGTCTCGCAAAAGCGACGCCTCGTGAGCTTGCTGGCTACACAATCACCGGCGTCGAGACTACTGACGGAACCAAACTACTTTTTGACGATGAGTCGTGGTTGTTGTTTCGACAATCAGGGACCGAACCCATGCTGCGCATCTATTCAGAAGCAACGACGGTGGAAAAGTCGAACGCACTGTTGGCCACAGGCGAGGAGTTCGCGCTTAGGAGTTAGACGGAGTCACGGCTACAGGGTTTTTAGAGATGAAATTGTAACGAAGAAGTTGTTGACTGCCGGCCCGAAACTAGTTACCTTTTGACCTCCCCTTTCCTTCCATGAGTATAGGCCCCCGCCCGAAACAATCTCTGATGGAGGTGGTTTACAATGAGTTTGGGTTTGATCCTGGTAATCGTTTTGATTTTGTTGCTTCTTGGCGTGATTCCAAGCTGGCCACACAGCAGGAACTGGGGCTATGGACCAAGCGGTGGCATCGGATTGATCCTGGTGATTGTTTTGATCCTGGTGCTGTTGCGGGTGATCTAAAACCACTAAACATTTCGGTAGTCCTGAACGGTCAGCGCGCGAATGCCTGAATTACCCGAGGTTGAACACGTCGTGCGCGCGCTGCGCCGTGCTGTTTCTGGACGTCGCATCCAGGCTGCGGAGCTCAGGCTGCCGCGGCTTTTAGTCCAACCATCTCCTTCCACCTTTAAGAAAAAACTGCGCGGCGCCGGAATTACGGGCGTCAGCCGGCGCGGTAAATACATTCTCATCACGCTGGACAATGGCCAGGTCCTGCTGGTCCATCTGCGCATGACGGGTAAATTTGTCTCTGTCGGGCTTGACGATCCGCTGCCTCCCTATCCACACGTAATCTTTCATTTGGATAACGATCGCCGGCTTGTGTTTTCGGACATGAGACAGTTTGGGCGAATGCGCCTGCTGTCGTCGAAGGCATTAACCGAACTGGCCCAAATCAAAGCCCTGGCGCCCGAGCCGCTGTTGGATGAATTTACGCTGAAGTATTTCTTCGCGACACTGAAGAAATCTCGGCGCAGCCTGAAACAGTTGCTATTGGATCAAACGAAGATTTTAGGTTTGGGAAATATTTATGCGAGTGAGGCTCTATTTCTCGCGCGCATCAGTCCGTTCAAAAGCGCGGACACGTTATCGCGAAAACGCGCGTTGCTGCTTTATGCCGCGATTCGCGATGTACTGCATGAAGCCATCGAGGCCGGCTCAACTTTGAAAATAGATTTGGACGACCGGAACGGAAGCTATTTTGGCAGCGATGAGCGCTTCTGGCGCGTGTACGAGCGTGAGGGCGAACCATGCGTCAACTGCGGAACGAAAATCCGCCGCGCGGTGCAGGGTGGCCGCTCAACTTACCTCTGTCCAAAGTGTCAAAGAAGATAGGTGGAACAGGCAACGTGGTCCCGGCTAGATCTTGAATGGCCCCCAGCAGTCTGAAGATTTTCCATTTATCATTTGTCATTTCTCATTTGTCATTACTGCAGCATGGAACGACTCAAGAGGATCAAGCACAAATGAACAATGAAAATTGACAAATGATAAATGGAAAATCTGGTCTTGCTGAAAACGCTAGTTCTCTGACGAGTACAGCACGACTTCTGCGCTAGAGGTTGGCCACGATAAAATCCGTCATCATCTGTCGCATGTGCTTCACCAGCAGCGGATCAGTAACGCCGTGGCGCGACTTTGGATAGACCATCAACTGAAATTGCTTGCCTGCCTTTTGTAGTTCATAGACAAATTGCACCGTGTTTTGGACGTGCACGTTGTCATCAATTGCTCCGTGGATCAGAAGCAACTTGCCGTGGAGGTCCTTTGCCGCGTTAACAGGCGAACTTTTCTTATAACCTTCGGGATTCTTTTGCGGCGTCCGCATGTAGCGCTCGGTGTAAATCGAATCGTAGTCGCGCCAATCAGCCACAGTGCCGCCGGCGATTCCCATCTTGAAACTCTGACTGTGCGTCAACGCATAGCTAGTCATATAGCCGCCATAGCTCCAGCCCCAAATGCCGATGCGCGCTCCATCAACATAAGGTTGGTTCTTTAACCAGGTAAGCCCGTCTTCCAAATCCCGCAGCTCAAGCTCGCCGAAATTCTGGTAAACAGGCCATTCGGATTCCGCGCCTTTGCCGCTGCCCGTGCGATTGTCGCAAATCCAAATGATGTAGCCGCGCTGCGCGATCAGTTGGTGCCACAGGTAGGTCATGCTGCCCCAAGCATTCTTTACTTGCGGATTATGCGGTCCGCTGTAGGTAAACTCCAGCACCGGATACTTCTTTGTTGGATCGAAATCCGGCGGCTTTATCATCATTGCTTCCATCGGAAAACCATCGCGCGTTTTCACTTGCAACAGTTCTACCGTGCCCAGTTTGTATTGCTTCAGCGCTGCGACTTTGTTTTCTTCAATAACACGCACCAGTTTACCGTCGGCGTCGTAGAGGCGCGTTTGCGTTGGCGTGTTTGCGTCGCTCCAATTATCAATGAAGAGTTTGGAGCCGGAGCCAAATGTTGCTTTATGTGAACCTTCAGCGGTTGTCAGTCGCTGCAAGCCGCTGCCGTCCAGCTTGACCCGATAAGTCTGCGACGCCACATGACTGTGTTCCGTGCCACTGAAATAAATAAGGCCTTTGTCCTCATCCATGCTGTCGATGGAACGCACTTCCCATTTACCATCAGTAACCTGCCTTAACAACTTGCCGTCGCGATCATATAGGTAAAGCTGGCGCCAACCGTTGCGCGCGCTTTGCCAAAGAAACGAGCCGTCCTTTAGCCAAGTGGGATTGTCGATCGCTTCTACCCAGGTTTTTGAGTTTTCACGAAAGGCAGTATTCGTCTTTCCGGTTTGCGCGTCAGCGAAGTTTAAATCAAGAAATGTTTGCTCGCGATTTTGCGCCTGATAGACCACGCGGCTGCTGTCCGGAGTCCAGCTAACGCGCACAATCAGCAAATCCGCGGGCGTGTATTTCGAGTTATCAAGCCAACGTGTAGGTCCACCTTCAGCATTGACCACACCGAGTTGCACCAAAGGATTTGGATCGCCAGCCTGCGGGTAAGGTGTCGCTTCCAGAGTTTGGTGGTAAGGAATGTGGTCGACGACGGTGAACTCGTGGACCGGATTTTCATCAAGCCTGAGGTACGCGAGCATCTTTGCATCAGGGCTCCACCAGTACGCCTCGAAATTGCCGCGACCATAAAGCTCTTCCTGATAGACCCAATCCAACCGCCCATTCAAAATCTTTGGCCCGCCGTCGCTCGTCAGTCGCCGATCAGTTCCACGGGCGATATCAAAAACGAACATATCGCCCTTGCGAACAAAGCCGATCATGCGATCGTCTGGACTAAACGTTTCGCCGACTTCTTCGTCGTCAGGAGTTTTTGTAACGCGAATCGGCTTGTCGCCGCCAAACTGGTAGTAATAAAGATCGTTCTTAAAATTTATCAACGCTGCGGTTTCAGCGCTGTTCATCTGATAAGAACCGCGGTTTGCAATCTGCTTCGCATCGTTTGCGCTGATTCCAGGAGCGGCGGCGAAGGCGGCTTCCATTTTTGCAGCATCGAAGAACGGCACCGCCTCGCCCGTCGCCGCATCAACTCTTTGCAGCCGCGGCACATCTTTTCTGGACGCATCGTTCGCCAGCAAATAGTGCGTGCCGTCCTTCAACCAGCGAATGTTTGGAACGGTGCCGCTAAAGTTGACACGCTTCACCGGATCGAAGATGTCGTCGATGGTTAGAAGTTTTTGCTGAGCAACCGCGGAAAGTGAAATCGAGCATAGAAATAGGACGGCAAACAGGACTCTTATCGCGTTCTTCAAAACAATGTCTCCTCAGACCTGCCCAAAAATAGGTTTCAACTTACCTGAATGCCTACGCCGCTCGCGGCGTCATCTTCTTAATAGATGGTGTTAGCGCTGCCAACAGCAATGCGGCGATTATGGTGATCGCGGCAAAGGTCCCAAACGCTCGCGTTAGCACTGCCGGGTCATTGCCCGCGAAGAACCGCGTCGTGAGGCCGGCGATGTAGCTGCCAATGGAGATCGAGAGGAACCAAACACCCATCATCAACCCAACCATCCGAGCGGGTGCCAACTTTGTTACCGTGCTCAGTCCCACCGGACTTAAGCAGAGTTCGCCAATACTCTGCAGGAAATAGACGGCAATTAACCAGAGTGGGCTGACCCGTCCCCCACCGGTTAGCATTGATGCGATTGTGACCACGACAAAAGCGAGGCCGGCGAAGAGCAATCCGTAAAAGAACTTGCCAGGGCTGGATGGTTGGCGTTCACCCATCTTTTGCCAAAGCCATGCAAATAACGGCGCCAGCCCTATGACGAAGATCGGTTGCACCGACTGAAACCAGCTCGACGGATACTGCCAGCCAAAGATCGTTGTTTGCGTTAGCCGATCTGCGAACAGCGTCAAGCTGGAACCTGCCTGCTCAAACGTCATCCAAAATACAATTGAAAACACAAACAGGATGAAGATCACCAGGACATTCTTGAGTTCGTTGCCGGCAAGTAGCCGAACCGTTCCCAGTAAGTAACCGGCGAAAAAGAATACAACACAGGGAAACAACGCTGAGACGATTCCGGCGTCGCCAAAGTAAAGTCCAAGCGCGGCGCCAATGATTCCGCCGCCAACGGCAAGGGCCCCGGTAACAAAGTCGAAACTCCTTGAATTCGCGGTTGTGGTTTTTTTCTCGGGCTTTGCCCCCACATCTCTAAGCCGGTTGCGACCGATCACATATTGAATAAGACCGAGCGTCATGCCGACGCCGGCGGCGCCAAATCCCCAATGCCAACTGCTGTTCGGATTGAAACCCATCGAAGAGATGAAGTTGCGGAACCACGCGTGCTGCGCAAGAAACCCAACCACAATCGGAGAAAGGAAGGCCCCGAGATTAATACCCATGTAAAAGATTGAAAATCCGGCATCGCGCCGCGCGTCCTTGTCGCTGTACAACTGACCCACCATCGCGCTGATATTCGGCTTCAACAGACCGGTGCCAATGGCAATCAAAATCAGCCCGGCGTAGAAGTTTGGCAACGTGTTAATTGCCATGGAATAGTGGCCGCAGGCGATAATGATCCCGCCTATCAACACCGCCCGGCGAGCTCCGAAAATTCTGTCGGCCAACCAACCACCGACCAAGGGCAAGTACCAGACGGATGAAACATAAGTTGCGTAGATCACGCTCGCATATTTTTCATCGAAGCCAAGGCCGCCTTCAGCGAGCGTCTTAGTCATGTAGAGCGTGAGGATGGCCCGCATGCCGTAATAACTGAAGCGTTCCCACATCTCGGTAAAGAACAATGTGGAGAGGCCGCGCGGGTGACCAAAGAAGCCGCGATCGTCTCCGCGGGTAGTTAATTCTCCGCCAGTGCCATCAATCGCTGTGCTCATAAAACTGTTTCCTTATTCAAAGTTTACGAACCGAGATGGGAGATTGCTGAAAGCAAACTAAAGGAGAGAACTTGTGCCGATCTTGCCGGCGTTAACGAATCGACTAATGGAGAACGCGAGCATTCAGCCAAAACGGGGCCGCATCTGTCAAGACGAAGGATGCCTTAAGTACTCCGAAGTTTTGTCCGATGATAGGATTCACAACGTGGACAATGAGGTCAGTACCACCCCGCGTTTAGCGGGTGGGCCCGACGATTGCCGATTTTGGATTTCCGATTGTCGATTGGCGTGGCAGCGCTGCATCAATCCGCAATCGGCAATCGCAAATCGGCATTCAAAAGCAACCAACCCGCTACCCGCGGAGTGGTACTCATGGGACCGAGATTTGTCCTGATTGCAGGCGAATCAAAGGGCCAACAGCAGGGTCATTGCGGCTGTCTTGACAGCTAAAGACCCAGCGGCGTATAAGCACAATGGAAAACGTGGTGAGTTAAGGCGACTTGCGGCCACGTAAAACAACCGCTAAATAGCTCGGACCGGTTCGGAACGAACCGACTAACTTCTGGAATTCACGAAGTCCCGCGTTGTTTAGCGCGGGACGTTTTTGTTTAGTCCGTTGTCATTGGTCAGTTGTCAGTAGCTTTGTGTTTTACCACTGACTACTGACAACGAACTACCGACATTTTAACGAGATGCAGACCTTCAGAGAGCTACTGGACTCCGACAGCATTCACGTCTTTGATGGCGCGATGGGGACCATGCTCTATGCCAAGGGCGTCTACATCAATCGCTGTTACGACGAACTCAACCTGACCAATCCCGATCTGGTTCAGGAGATCCATTCTGAGTATTTACATGCTGGCGCTGACATCATCGAAACCAACACGTTTGGCGCGACTGCACACAACCTGAATCAGTATGGTCTTGCAGACAGTCTGCGTGAAATAAACATTAGCGCGGCCCGCATCGCGCGCGCGGCTGCCGGCGACCGGGCCCACGTTGCCGGTGCTATCGGTCCATTAAGCCTCCGGATTGAGCCCTATGGTCCAACTTCGTTCGACGAAGCAAAGGACATGTTCAAGGCGCAGGCCGAAGCGCTGCTCGAGGGTGGTGTCGATCTTTTCGTGCTCGAAACTTTTTCGGACATCTCGGCCATGCGCCAGGCGATTCGCGCCGTTCGCGAGCTTTGTGATTTGCCAATAATTGCGCAGATGACAATCCTCACTGACGGCAACACTTCTTACGGAACAACTCCGGAACTATTCACCGCGCGTCTGGATGAATGGGGCGCGGATGTCATTGGACTGAACTGCGGAGTTGGCCCGGCAATAATTCTCAGTGCGCTCGAAAAGATGCGCGCAGTGACTAAGAAGAAACTTGCCGCGCAGCCAAACGCGGGCTTGCCCCGCGATGTCCAGGGCCGGCAGTTTTACATGTGCTCGCCAGAGTACATGTCAAAGTTTGCCAAGCGTTTCATTCAGGCGGGCGCCAAGTTCATTGGTGGCTGCTGCGGCACCACACCGGCGCACATCAAACTAATTTCCGACGCAGTGCGAGCGGCTTCGCCGCGTGCGCAGAAACTTGTCCTGTCATCAGGAGCTCTGGCCCATATCACGGATGCTGCGCCGGTCGATCTCAAGATCGTTCCGGCAGACGCCCGTTCAAAGTGGTCGCATAAGATTGTTAACGGAGAATTCGTCACCTCGGTCGAGGTGTTGCCGCCGAAAGGTGTCGACGCCGAGAAGACTTTGGATTCAATCCGATTACTAAAGGAAGCGGGGGTTGACGGCGTAAACATTCCTGACGGCGCGCGGGCGCAGTCGCGCATGAGTGCCCTGGCGACCGCCGTGCTCGTCGAACAACAAATTGGCATTGAGTCGGTGCTTCATTACTGCTGCCGCGATCGTAACCTCCTCGGCATGATGTCTGACTTGTTGGGCGCGTCGGCACTCGGCCTCCGCAATCTGCTTTTGATTACCGGCGACCCGCCGAAGATGGGCCCCTACCCGGATGCGACTGCTGTTTTTGATATTGACGCGATCGGGCTCACCAACATGGTCAACAAACTGAATCACGGCCTCGATATCGGCAATAACCCGATTGGACAGCCGACTGCTTTTTGCATCGGCGTTGGCGTCAACCCGGGCGCGATCAATCTCGATGAAGAAATTCGTCGCTTTGAATACAAGGTAGAAGCAGGCGCGCAATATGCGATCACGCAACCGGTATTTGACACGGATCAGTTACGCGATTTCATCAAGGCAATCGAGCATGTCAGGATTCCAATCGTCGCGGGCATTTGGCCGCTTGTTTCCTATCGGAATGCCGAGTTTCTGCACAACGAAGTTCCGGGCGTTCGGGTCACACCATCGATAATGGAGCGCATGCGCGCGGCTTCGGCGATCAGCAAGGAAGCGGGTCGCGATGAAGGTCTTAAGATCGCGCGTGAATCATTGCTCGAAGTGCGCGACGTAATTCAGGGTGTGCAGGTGTCAGCGCCGTTTGGAAACGTAAAGTATGCGCTGGAAGTTTTTGAAGCGCTTGAAACTTTTGCGGATCGGAAACTAGCAAATTAGAGAATTGAAATGTGAATTCGGAAAACCGTCTTAACAAAGTGACAGACGAGGACGTCTGTACTACCTGGAAAGGCCCGGCGCAAATGCGTGGGCCTTTTCTCTTGCTAAGGCCAAGGCGAATCGCGGGGGTCGCCGCACATGCAGGGGTTCTTATTTTTTCTCAGCTTTTACGTGCTGTTTTCCGGCGCTACTCGTTCGAGGCTTGCAATCGCTTTTGTTTAAGCTCGCCACGGTAGCTTTCTTCCAGGTATTCGGCACCGGCGGCCGTAAGAAAGAGGCGCGAATTATCGTCGGTGGTAATGTATTGCTTTTGAGTGAGGAACCAGATGGTGAACTCCAGGTGCTCGCGTGGTCTGCCAAGCATTTTTTCGAGATCTCGCGAGAAGACTCCCGGGGCTGATGGGTCGATGCGACGTTTAGTATACAAAGCTTCCAGCATGGTCAGCCGTACGACTTGCTCCATTTCAAAATCGTTTTCCGCTTGTGCGCCGGCGGATACCAGTCTCCATCTATCCTGTCGTCGCTGCAGGTGCGCAACATCGTAACGGGCGCGTTTTTCGGGGTCAGTTAAAACCTGGTAGGCCTCAGTTATTTCCCGGAAACGAATCTCATTCCCGGTTTCATGATTATCGGGATGGTATCGTTGCGCGAGCAGCCGATAAACGCGATTTATTGTCTCTGGCTCAGCGCTATCGCTGACCTGCAACACTTCGTAATAATCAACATTCTCACCTTTTGGCATAAACGACCGCCTCTTGTCTGAATGTTACTATGTCGCCAGGCAAGCTGTCTTCAAAGATCTTCTGTTTTAG
>JBDUCB010000163.1:0-2929 GCA_040003695.1 bacterium | reverse complement strand
CCAATATTTATTGACCGTTTTCGGAAGGGCACAGCCCTTCCGCACATCAGACGGCAAAGCCATTGCGATGAGATGATGGTGTCCTTCGAAATCGAATTCGTTACTTAGTTCGGAAGTCTTACTATGAACAAAGTCGCTAAGGGATTTCTGCCTTCACTATTACTCCTCGCCGTTGTTTCGTCAGTCGTTGCCCAACGAAGAGGAGGAACTATGAAACGAGCGGATCTCCTTGTGGTTGGCGGCACGATCGTAACGATGGATGGCGCCCGACACGTGATTTCCAATGGCGCGGTAGCAATTACCGGCGGTCGCATCGTCGCAATCGGCCCGCGGCGCGACGTGGTCAGTAGCTACAGCTCAACTGAAGTTATCGATGCTGCCGGGCGCCTCATTGTTCCCGGACTTATCAATGGCCACACGCATATTCCGATGACCTTGTTTCGCGGCCTCGCTGATGACTTGGATCTGCAGGAATGGCTGACGAAATATATCTTCCCGGCCGAGGCGAAAAACGTTACCGAAGAATTTGTACGCGCGGGGACGCGTTTGGGTTTGGCTGAAATGATTCGCGGCGGCACCACGACTTACTGCGACATGTACTACTTCGAGGATGCGATTGCGGATGAAACTGCAAGGGCCGGCGTGCGCGGGATTCTAGGCGAAACGATTATTGACTCTCCGGTTGCCGACAACAAAACAAACGCCGAAGCGATGGCTTACGCCGCGAAGTTTGTAAAGCACTGGCAGGGAAATGATCTAATCGTTCCAGCTATCGCGCCGCATGCGCCGTACACGGTTTCGGAAGAACACTTGAAAGCAATCAAGGCTTTTTCCGACAGCACCGGCGCGCCTATCGTTACACACATCTCGGAAACAAAAAGGGAAGTCGACGATAGTTTGAAAGCCAAGGGCGCCAGTCCAATTGATTATTTGGCGCGCATTGGCTTTCTGAGTAACAAAGTCATAGCTGCGCACGTTGTCTGGCCCAGCGAAGAAGAACTTGGAATCCTACAAAAGCTTGGCGTTGGCGTGGTGCACAATCCGCAGTCGAACATGAAACTTGCTTCCGGCGTAGCGCCGGTCCCGCAGATGCTAAAGCGTGGCTTGCTGGTGGGACTGGGAACCGACGGCGCGGCATCGAACAACGACTTGAACATGTGGGAAGAGATGGATACGGCGGCCAAGCTTCACAAAGTATTTACTGGGGATCCTAAAGTAATGTCTGCTGAAGAAGCGTTTGAGTTGGCTACCATTCGCGGCGCCCAGGCGCTGCACCTGGAAACGGAAATTGGCTCGCTGGAAAAAGGGAAGCGTGCTGACCTGGTGATTGTGGAACGCGATTCGCTCAACCAAATTCCGCTTTATAACGTCTATTCGGATCTGGTTTACGCAACCAAAGCGAATGACGTAGAAACAGTAATAATCAACGGCCGCATCGTCATGCGCGACCGCCGGCTACTCACCCTCGACGAGGCCGCCATTAAAAAGGCCGCCCGAGTTTTCCGGGATCGCGTGGCAAAGAGCCTGGGGACAGCGACGCCATAACGTCTGAGATGTTCCACTGATCACGTCGAGCAAAACCCTCGCACAATCTCATCTAAAACGCAGGCGAAAAATAAAACAGATAGCTCTTGCAACGAAACTTGCCGAGTGCTATTAAGGCCACGCCTACTACAGGTGATCTATGGTTGAGGTTTCGCTCATTTGCCTAAACCGATAGATCTACTGATTCCCGTCTTCACGTGTGGGGTCCTTCGCCCTTCTCCATCGCCTGCTCGGGAATTCCACCTTCGACCTTACTTAATCATTGAACTGCCGCCGCCAGCAGCCATGCATTTCGCTTTTTTTGCTTTTTGGATCAGCGCGAGCGCAAAAAGGGGTTCCTCGCACGCGGCGGAGCCATTAAAGAACGGTTCGGGCAAGATCCTGGTGTTGCTTAGTTGCAATAAATTCTTTCTGAGAAAGAGGACCAAATGAAAATTAGCTCATATCGATCCGCTGCAAAATTTGTCGTCGCCACACTCGGACTCTTCATATTGTTGCTCGTCAATTGCCCGCACCGTGCTTTGGCGCAAACGAATACTTTTCCCAGCAGTGGCAACGTCGGCATAGGCACGACGAGTCCCTCTGACATTCTGCATGTGGCGGGAGGGAATTTATCAACCGTTAGAAATGAAATGTCCACCTGGTTAGCCAACAATACGGCAGGTGGAGCACTGCTAAACCGGTCTGGATCGAATTAACCGCGGCGAGCCGCAGCGTGAAGCGGTGAATGTTGAGCTAGAGCGGGACGTCAGGCGAGCGTCACGCATATCGGTCCTGTGTGCGTGAACCACAACATTTGCCAGAAATGAGTTACTTTCACCGAATGATACAAATGCAGTTTCGAATTGCATTGGGATTCGCCCCAAAGCCGAGACGGCTTCGCCGTTTTGGTGGGCGGCAAGTCTCTGACTTGTCGGAAGGCTCAACTAATCGTTCATGGTCTATGACCGTCGAACGGTCAAGACCAGAAAACTCGTAAGTCGAGTCGGCAAGTCAGAGACTTGCCGCGCACCGAATGGTTAAGCCGCATGCAACAACGCCTGAAGCTGCATTAGTGCACCCGCCCACGACTTGCCATACGGGACTAATCAACTATAATGGCCGCCGACATTTTGATGAACTGGTAAAGCGAGCCATTAGGGCTCGCTTGTGCATTTATAGGAGCCAATTTTAGTGAACCTGATCAGCCCCTGCGCCCCTAGACCCCTGCGAATTTTCTCGATCCTAACGGTTTTTCTTCTTAGTTGCGGATGCCTGCAAGCTCAATCCTTCATTGATGCCGCAAAATCGGCTGAAGTAGATCAGGGTCGCATCGAACGCGCTAAAGCGCTGATGGCAGCGCACCAGTTGGACACGGCTGCGACCGAGCTCGAGTCGGTTAGGG
>JBDUCB010000418.1:0-9862 GCA_040003695.1 bacterium | reverse complement strand
AAGGCAAACGAAATCGCCTTGCGGACCGGATACAACTTTGCGGACACCACCGAAGTTTTTACCACTCACTACACGATTAAGAAGGCCAAGATCACGCCGGGCAAGTATCGGAAGATTACCGGCAACGAAGCGACTGCAATTGGTTTTGTTGCTGCTTCGCAACTTGCCGGTCGTCCGTTGTTCTACGGTTCGTATCCAATCACTCCTGCGTCTGACATTCTGCATGAGCTGGCGCGGCACAAGAGTTTTGGCGTCAAAACCTTCCAGGCAGAAGATGAAATCGCCGCGGTTTGCGCGGCCATCGGCGCCAGCTTTGCCGGACAGATTGGATTGACTGGAACCTCCGGTCCTGGCATTGCGCTGAAGCAGGAAGCAATTGGATTGGCAGTGATGACTGAACTTCCGCTGGTGATCATCAACGTGCAGCGCGGCGGTCCATCCACCGGCCTGCCGACGAAAACAGAGCAAGCCGATCTGTTCCAGGCAGTCTGGGGACGCAACGGCGAATGTCCTGCGATCGTGATTGCACCATCGACGCCGGCTGACTGTTTTCACATGGCGATTGAGGCCGTTCGTCTCGCCTTTAAATACATGAGCCCCGTGTTTTATTTGTCGGACGGCTATCTGGCAAATGGCGCCGAGCCGTGGGCCATCCCGGAAATCAAAGACCTGCCGAAGATCGAAGTTAAGTTTGCAACCGATCCCGCGAACTTCATGCCCTATTCACGCGACCCGGAAACTCTCGCGCGACCGTACGCCATTCCGGGAACACCTGGCCTCGAACATCGCATCGGCGGCATCGAGAAGCAGCACATCACCGGCAACGTTAACTACGATCCTGAGAACCACCATCTGATGGTGAAGCTGCGCCAGCAAAAAATCGATCGCGCCGCGAATGACATACCGCTTGTCGAAGTGTTCGGCGAAAAAACCGGCAAAGTGCTGGTGCTGGGTTGGGGTTCGACCTACGGCTCAATCAGCACTGCGGTTGAGAAACTCCAGAGCGAAGGCAAAAGCGTTTCGGCAGCGCATCTGCGTTACCTGAATCCCTTCCCGAAAAACCTGGGCGAAGTAATTGCCGGATTCGAGACCGTGATTGTGCCGGAGATGAACCTCGGCCAACTATGCACCATGATTCGCGCGAAGTATCTGGTTGATGCCGTGGCCTTCTCGAAAGTCAAAGGACGTCCATTCCAGATTCGCGAGATCGTGCGGAAGGTTGAAGAGTATTTGTAAACTGAGAAGTGATTCTATCTGCGATGGAGAGGCAAACCAATCACCTTCGTCCAAAGGAAACTCTGATCGAGCGCTTCGCGGAAGCTTCGCATTACTTTATGAGACAGGGTCGACTTCACATTGCGCTGGCCAACCTAACGCGAGATCTGAAAGAACATGGTATTGACTACATGGTGATTGGTGCCCTTGCTCTTTTTGAACATGGGTATGCACGTCTGACTGAGGATATCGACTTAGTGATGACGCGAGAGGGATTAGAAGACTTTCACCGCGAGTTAGTTGGCTTAGGTTATGTTCCCGCTTTCCCCGGCACAAAGAAAAGGCTGCGCTCCACCACAGAAGGAGTCACGATTGAGATAATGACTACCGGAGAATATCCAGGTGATGGCAAGCCGAAGCCGGTGAGTATTCCTGACCCGTCCACGGCTTCAACCGAGATTGATGGCATTCGGATCGTGACATTTGAAAAGTTGATCGAACTGAAACTTGCATCGGGCATGACTACTCCAGACCGGTTGAAAGATTTGGCCGACGTACAGGAGCTGATAAAGATTCGCGGTTTGCAGCCCGACTTTTCAGAGCGCCTCGACCCGTACGTGAGGGAAAAGTTTTTGGAGTTGTGCAACTCAGTAAATCAAAGTCCGAAAGACTAAGACCTAATGGCAACCAGCATATCGAACGTCGAAGGTTTCGATCCCACCGAATGGGACATTCGGCGCACAGGCCGAGTTTGGAGTCACGAAGAGTTCGACAAACGGATTTACCAAGCGCCTGAGAAGATTGAATACACAGGTGGAATTTTCACTTACGAAGACGAACGGCTCACAGTCTTAGCTATGTTGCTCGAGAATTTGGGGATCGATAAAGCTGTACAACTCGGCAATCTAGCAGACTGGAAAGCAGCAATCGCAGAATTAGAGAGCAAGGAGCATTCATGAGCACAAACGGAAATGGTCAGAGTGGTAATGGAAATACAGCGCCTGTCGAACGGAGTGTCTCCGCGGACAGCGAGGTTGGTTCCGCTGTCTCCGGCAAAGTTGCGCCGCCTCCCGGCCAACTGAAAAAAGCCGATTTTGTTTCCGATCAGGAAGTGCGCTGGTGTCCCGGCTGCGGCGACTACGCGATACTCAACAACGTGCAAAAAGTGATGCCGGAGCTCGGCGTGCCGCGCGAGAAGATCGTCTTCGTCTCCGGCATCGGCTGCTCGTCGCGCTTTCCTTATTACATGAACACCTATGGCTTTCACTCGATTCACGGCCGCGCGCCGGCGATTGCGACCGGCATCAAGTGCGCCAATCCCGACTTGAGCGTGTGGGTAATTACCGGCGACGGCGACGCGCTATCGATCGGCGGCAATCATTTCATGCATGCGATTCGCCGCAACCTCGACATCAATTACATACTTTTCAACAACCGCATTTATGGATTGACTAAAGGCCAGTACAGCCCGACGTCGGAGTTTGGTAAGAAGACAAAGTCGAGTCCTTTGGGCGCTGTTGACTATCCAATCAATCCTCTATCGCTGGCAATCGCGAGTGAGTCGACGTTTGTGGCGCGCTCCATCGATATCGATGTCAAACATCTCGGCACCGTCGTCGAAGCCGCGGCCAAACACAAAGGCATCTCGTTTATCGAGGTCTATCAAAACTGCAACATCTTCAACGACCACGCGTTCGATTCTTTTGCCGAGCGCAGTGTGCGCACGGACCGCGTGCTTTATCTCGAGCACGGCAAGCCGATGATCTTCGGCAAGGACCGAAACCGTGGGATCCGCATGAACGGCGCGCACCCGGAAGTCGTAACCATCGGCGAGAATGGCATTACTGAAAACGAGCTGCTGGTCCATGACATTTATTTGAAGGACCCGTCAGTCGCGTTCATGCTCGCGCGCATGGAGCAGCCTGATTTTCCGCAGCCTGTCGGCATCTTCCGCGCGGTCGAGCGACCCAGTTATGAAGAGATGATGGTCGATCAAATCGAAGCCGCGATTGCTAAAGTTGGCCCAGGCAGTCTGGAAAAACTAATCAATAGCGGCGATACGTGGATGGTCGAATAGACGATTAGGGTTCTTGATTTCAGCCGAGCCAGGCGGGCCGATTCTGCTCGTAGGCCGCAATATCCGTTTCATGAAGCAGCGTCAGACCAATATCGTCAAGGCCCTCCAGCAAACAATGGCGTTGGAAATCGTCAATAGCAAACGATGTTGAGAAGCCTCTGCTATCGGTCACTGTCCGGCGTTCGAGATCGATGGTCAACTCATAATTGTCACTCTTGAGCGCGAGTTCAATAATTGCGGTCACCTCAACTTCCTCAAGTGACACCGGCAACAAACCATTCTTCATACAATTATTCGCAAAGATGTCGGCGAATGACGGCGCAATGATGGCGCAAAAGCCGTAGTCGGCCAGCGCCCAGGGCGCGTGCTCGCGCGAGGAGCCACAGCCGAAATTCTTGCCGGCGACGAGAATGGAAGCCCCTTGATAACGCGGCTCGTTCAAAATAAAAGACGAATCAGGTTCACAACTGGGAAGGAAGCGCCAGTCGTAAAACAAAAACTCGCCAAAGCCTGTGCGCTCAATGCGCTTGAGAAATTGTTTAGGAATGATCTGATCGGTGTCGACATTCGATCGATCAAGAGGAGCAACTATACCTTTGTGAATGCGAAACGACTTCATGTCTTTCCGACTTGAATTCGGTAGTGGTTTCAGTTTGATTATGGCACGCGCATCTTGCGTGTTATTCACGGGCGAGACGCCCATGCCGCTATTTCACCCACTACCTGAATTTCCACTCTCTTACGTCAGTGAAGCGGCCAGTTATGGCAGCGGCCGCAGCCATCATCGGGCTGACCAGGTGCGTACGTCCGCCACGACCCTGCCGGCCTTCAAAGTTGCGATTGCTGGTTGAGGCGCAGCGTTCACCTGGTTGCAAGATGTCTGCGTTCATTCCCAGGCACATTGAGCAGCCGGCTTCACGCCATTGGAATCCGGACTCGCGAAAGATGCGATCGAGGCCTTCGCTTTCAGCGGCGCGCTTCACTGCCTGCGAACCAGGAACGACCATTGCATTCACAGAACTCTTGATTTGGTAGCCCTTGACGATGCGAGCCGCCGCCCTTAGATCCTCAATTCGCGCATTGGTGCATGAGCCAATAAACACACGATCAATGTGAATGTCTTTAATCCTGGTGCGCGGGACGAGCGCCATGTATTCGAGGGCCCGTTCCGCGGCGCGGCGATCGGCTTCACTCTTTGCCGCTACCGGATCGGGAACGCAACCAGTCACCGGCACAACCATTCCCGGACTCGTGCCCCAGGTCACGTGTGGCTCGAGCGTTGACGCGTCGAGTTCAACTGTGCGGTCAAACTCGGCATCGTTATCACTGCGGAAGGTTTTCCAATATTCCAGCGCCCTGGTCCACGCCGCGCCTTGCGGCGCAAATCTTCGGCCTTGCAAATACGCGAACGTGGTTTCATCGGGCGCGATCATTCCGGCACGCGCGCCAGCCTCGATGCTCATGTTGCACAGCGTCATCCGGCCTTCCATTGAAAGACTGCGCACCGCTTCGCCTGCATATTCGATTGCATGGCCTGTCGCTCCGTCGGCGCCGATCCGGCCAATGACGCCCAACGCGAGATCCTTTGCGGTAACTCCCGGTGACAACGCACCGCGCAGGTCAATTAGCATTGTGCGCGGCTTGTTCTGAGGCAGGCACTGCGTGGCAAGCACGTGCTCAACTTCACTGGTGCCAATGCCGAACGCCAGGGTGCCGAAAGCGCCGTGTGTGCTGGTATGACTGTCGCCGCAAACGATCGTCATTCCCGGTTGGGTCAATCCCAATTCCGGACCGATGACATGCACTATGCCCTGCTCCGCCGAATCGAGATCAAAGAGTTGAATGCCGAAATCGAGGCAGTTTTGCCGCAGGGTATTTATCTGTTTCGCGCCGATGGCATCGGTAATTGGCAGACTGCGATCTGTGGTGGGAACATTGTGGTCCACTGTGGCCACGGTCAGATCCGGCCGTCGGACGCGACGATCGGCAACGCGCAGACCTTCAAAGGCCTGCGGCGAAGTTACTTCATGAACGAGGTGTAAGTCGATGTAAAGGAGGGTGGGTTGGCCGCCGGACTCGCGCACAACATGAGCGTCCCAAAGTTTTTCAAACAAAGTGTGAAACATAGTTCCAGAAGTCAGAAGTCAGTAGGTCAGAGGTCAGCGTCAGACAGATATCCTTCTGACCTTCTGACCTCTGTTCTCTGACCTCTGTTCATACAGCATGATACGCGTGCCGCAAATCGGCAATCTCAGCCAGCGCGTCGGCGACCAGTTCACCAATTTCGGCTGTTGTCGCCACGTAACTGCTGCCATCTGCGCTGATGTCGCGGGTGCGATAACCAGCGTTAAGCACCAACTGTATCGCATCTTCGATGTCATCGGCTTCACTCTCGAGGCCGCCGCTATAGCGCAACAGCAAAGCGGCTGAAGCGATTGCCCCGAATGGATTGGCTAGCCCCAGGCCCGCGATGTCCGGGGCTGAGCCATGCACCGGCTCGTAGAGACCGACGTCTCCACCAATGGTAGCCGAAGCCAGCATACCCAACGATCCGGTAATCACCGCAGCCTCATCTGAAAGAATGTCGCCGAAAAGATTTTCTGTTAACAACACATCAAAGCTGCGCGGCTTAGTAATCAGATGCATCGCGCACGCGTCAACGTAAAGGTGTTCCAGTGTGACAGCCGGGTAGTCGCGACCAACTCGGTCAACGGTCGCGCGCCAAAGTTGTGAAGTCTCAAGCACATTAGCCTTGTCAACCGAAGTGACCTTCTTCTTTCTTTTTGAGGCGGCAGCAAAGGCCACGCGCGCGACTCGTTCGATTTCAGCAACAGAATAGCTCATTGTGTTGACCGCCACGGAATGGCCGTTTTCACCAGACAAGCCGCGCGGCTCACCGAAATAGAGACCGCCCAGCAGCTCGCGAACTATGAGAATATTCGCGCCGCGGGCGACCTCAGTACGGAGGGGAGACGCTGCTGCAATTGCGTCGTATGAGATCGCCGGGCGCAGATTCGCATAACCTCCGAGTGCCCGCCGGAGCAGTAATAGTCCTGCTTCGGGTCGCTCAGATGGTGGCAGCGAATCGAAATCCGGCGAGCCAACGGCGCCCAGCAACACCGCATCGCCGGCCAGACATGCATCCAGCGTGGCCGTCGGCAACGGCGAGCCGGTTGCCCTCATTGCCGCGCCGCCAATCAGTTTCTGTTGAAAGTTGAACTCGTGGCCGTGAAGCATGGCGATCGCGCGCAAGACACGCACGGCCTCGCTCGTTACTTCCGGACCGATCCCGTCACCTTCAAGTATTGTGATCTTCAGTTTCATCGCTGGCCTGGAACTAGTTTGAATGTTGAGCCGAGCTTGGGTTGCTTCAAGTACCAGAGACTTGCGCCCACCTGCCGGCTATTGCCGCACCGTCAGTAGCTATTCTTTCAGCCGCTCCCGATCCAATTTGAAGCAGCGCAATCAGGTCCTGATCGTAGATGCGTTTCTTGCGATCGGCGAGCGAGGTGAAGCGCTCGTAGATGACGTCCACTTCAGCCGGTTGCATTGGATAGCCAAGATGTTCATAACGCAGGGCCAGCGCGTGTCGTCCCGAATGCTTGCCCAACACGAGGTTGTTCGCGGGCACACCGACGGATTCCGGCGTCATGATCTCATAGCAAAGCGGATTGCTGATCACGCCATGCTGATGTATCCCGGCCTCATGAGCAAAAGCATTGCGTCCCACGATCGCTTTGTTTGGCTGCACCGCGCAGGCAATGATCGACGAAAGCAACTGGCTGGTTGGATAGAGTTCCTGTGTCTGAATGGCCGTCTCGAAAGGTAGCTGATCGGCCCTCACCTTCATGGCCATCGCAATCTCTTCGAGTGACGCATTGCCTGCACGCTCACCAATGCCATTGATCGTACACTCGACCTGTCGTGCGCCGGCGTCGATGGCAGCCAGACTGTTGGCGACGGCCAATCCCAGATCATCGTGGCAATGCACGCTGATGGTGATACTGCGATCGCCTACCACCTGCTTACGAATCCTGCTTACCAGGCGGGAAAACTCAACCGGCAGCGTGTAGCCAACAGTATCGGGCACATTGATGATCGTCGCCCCCGCTGCTATGGCCGTGGCAAACACTTCACACAGGTAATCAACGTCGCTGCGCGTCGCGTCCTCTGCGGAGAACTCAACTTCCTCGGCATATTCGCGTGCCAGTGTGACCGCCTGGCGTGTCATCTCAATAACCTCAGCGCGAGTCTTTTTCAGTTTGTATTCCAGATGCAGGTCAGAGGTGGCGACAAAAGTATGAATGCGCGGGTGGGCTGCAGGTTCCAACGCCGCAGCGGCCCGTATGACATCCTGTTCAGAAGTGCGGCAAAGTGCAGCTACGCTCACCTTGCGGCATTCGCGCGCTATCGCCTTTACCGCCGCAAAGTCGCCGTCCGAGGCAATCGGAAACCCGGCCTCGATTATGTCGACACCCAGCGTCTCCAACTGTTTCGCCATGCGAACCTTCTCGGCGAGGTTCATCGAACAGCCTGGCGACTGCTCACCATCACGCAGCGTGGTATCAAACACCGCGATTCGTTCTTTAGCCATTCCGCAACCTCCTTCAAAGGGGTGGATGTTAGGGACTGGCCCGTAAATAGTCAAAGTTATAATTTCAATAACAACATAAGCTTTTGTGATATTATAACCCGAATGTTTGGTTCGGATAAGCGGCACGCAGATACGCAACAGTGTCATTGGTGAGTGTTGGCAGGCCATTTCGCCCAGTTTGCATTAACACGGAGGTGAGGCAATGGACATCAACCAGCTTGAGGTACTCATAGCAGTAGCCCAGGAGAAGAGTTTTTCCCGGGCTGCAGAGAGGCTCCGCCGTACGCAACCGGCCATCAGCCAGGCGATCCAACGGTTGGAAACAGAGTTAGGCGAGCCGCTTTTCGATCGCTCCTCAAAAGATGGAACAATGACGGCTGCGGGCCGCGTTCTCTTTGGGCACGCCCAGCAGATGCTCAACCTGCGCCAGAGCGCTCACGCGGCAATTAAGGAATTGAGAGATCTTCACCGTGGCAAGCTGAGCTTGAGTGCCAACGAATATACGGTGATGTATTTGTTGCCTCTTCTGCCGCTATTTCGCACACGTCATCCACACATCAAGATCGAGGTAAAAAGAAGTCTGGCGAGTCGTATTTCGTCAGAAATTCTTGCGCGCGAAACGGAGATTGGAATAGTTTCCTTCAAGCCAAACGACACGGCGATTGCCTCGGTCGCTGTATTGACCGACGAACTGGCGCTGATCGTTCCGCTGAATCATCCCCTCGCAGCGAAGAAGATTGTTTCCGTACGCGAGCTCGCTGCGGAATCGTTCATCGCGCACAACGTTCCCTCGCCTTATCGGGAGAGAGTAGTGCGAACTTTTGAAAAGTATCGGACGCCGCTGAATATTTCGCTTGAGATGCCAACCCTGGAAGCAATCAAGCGGTTCGTTGAGGGCGGCATGGGCGTGGCCCTGGTTCCGCGATTGACGGTGCAGGCTGAAATTGCTCGCGGGCAGGTCGCAGCCCTCACAGTGAGAGAAATGAAATTCGAGCGGAAGCTGTATCTCGTTTACCGAAAGAGCGCAACTATGTCGCACGCGGCGCGAGCGTTTCTGCGAGTTGCTCGGGAGTTACCGAAAGTTGGGACTCCGACAGGGAATTAGTCTAGAATCGTTCTGAACATAAACTCGGTAATAGGTATTCGAAAAATGAACTGTCCTTCCTGTGGCCACGAAAATATTGACGGCATCGACCGCTGCGAGAATTGTCTGGCGTCGTTTCGCCAACTCGATATTCCCAGCGTTGAGGCTTCGGAGAGTTTTGCGCAGTCAGTGATGGAAGATAATTTGAGCCATCTCGATTACGAGCCACCCGTCTTCGTTGCGCCGGGGGATCCCGCCATCGACGTCGCGCGCCGCATGAAAGAAGCCAGCACCGGCTGCGCGTTAGTGCTCGAAGGCAACAAACTCGTCGGCATTTTTACCGAACACGATGTGCTCCTGCGCCTGACCTCTGCAGTGTCCGACAAAATGTCCGACAAACTTCAGTTTGTCGAACCCGCGAGCGAGCGTATCTCCGCAACGAAAGGAGTCAGTACCGGGAGCGGGGCGGGGTCCCCGAGCGGGCAGCCCGCGCGGGGTGCTGGTAGCAACCGGGTCGTAGAAGATGAGGTCAGTACCGGGAGCGGTAGCGACCGGGTCGAACAGATAACTGCGAGAGAGCCAGAACCCCGCGCCGACATTCTGCTTTCAAGCGAGATCCCGCTTGAAGAATTGCGCGCCGACGAAATGCAGTTTGCCGAAATGGACACGAGTGCGTCACCAAGCCCGCGTGTCCGCGCTGACTTTAATCTTCCCGTCAAAGAGTTGATGAGCAAGAACCCCGAGACACTTCACGAGAAAGATTCAGTCGCTGAGGCGTTGAATAGAATGTCAATGGGCCGCTACCGGCATCTGCCCGTAAGAAAAAGCGACGGCAGTTACGCCGTCGCCTCGATCAAATCCGTCCTCAACTACATCGCCAAAGAAGACTGGT
>JBDUCB010000155.1:0-2949 GCA_040003695.1 bacterium | reverse complement strand
GTGAGTTGTTCCCCGATCTTGGTTGAGAGCGTGCGGACCACTGACCAAGTCGAGTCATTCGGGTTCTTCGGTTCCAGGGGCAGGAAGAAGCGGACGAGCTGCTTGTCGTGCTTCACCAGCCTGGAAGCCTTGGCGCGCGAACCAACCTCCTTCGCGATGCGGTTCAACTCGTCATCGAAGACATCGCACAAGCGCTTGGTGAAGATGAGCGGGAGGATGGACTCTTTGTACTTCGGCGCATCCTTCGCGCCACGTATGCTACACGCCGCATCCCAGATCCAGCTTTCGAGAGACTTATCAACTTCTTTAACAGGCTTTGCCTTTTGCTTCGGTACGGCAGGCTTTGTTGAGCCCGCGCCCCCGTTAGCAGCCTTGCTGATAACCTTCTTCTTTTTGGACGGTTTCTTGTCTTTAATTGGAACGTCGATGATTTTGACTAGAGCCATTATTATTTAAGTGGTACGCGAAACAACGTGATAGCCAAACTGGAAATGTAATCAGACGTGTCCGAGTCGGGCTTGAGCAAGGCCGTGGTTTTGAAGCGTCCCAGATCGTAATCAATCCAGTGCGGCGGCCTGTTTTGTTAAGCCCGCGTATTTTGCCTTAGTCGATGCAAGAATTCCAGCAAGAAAGCGGTGAATCGTAAATCGTGAATGGGAGAACTGGGTAACAAGTGACAAGGCCGAAAATCGGTGAGACTTAACTGCGGTGGACGCGCGATCTCCGCCGGGGCAGTAGCCCGACAGTTATGGAGGGCTGAGGTGATGCGGTGATACTCAGCTTGCGGTGAACGCGCGATCGCCGCCGGGGCGGTAGCCAGCCATCACGGTCCAAAGCGGGCGCGATACTCGCCGGCCACGAGGAAGGCTTTGACCATTTCGGCGTCGGCGAAGTTGCCGTTGAATTGATTGAGTTTGTTCAGCCAGAAGTTGTATCCAGCGAAATTCAATCCTGGCTCGGGCGCGTCGTTCGGGTTACGTCGCAGGTAGCCGAAGTATTGCATCAACACAAAGGCGCGATTGAATTCCTGCTGTTTGAAGGTTGTGTTCTCAGCAACGCGCCGTAACGCGCGCGCGCGCGCAGCCAAGTCTGCGGTGTTTCCCGCGCCGCTAAATTCATTTATAGCTGCGGTGTGATCGGTTGCTGAGGGCACAACGCCTGCGTTTGCGTAGAGCGTGTCAACAAACTGAGCCGGCGTCATCGCTGTCGAGTAGGCGGCGGTGAAACGCGACCTGGAAACGAAATCGAGGAAGAAGGCGACCTTATTGTTTTCCAACTGTGGGGCCCAGTTGCCAGAGCCGACGATGACACCCTGATCGATCTCTTGCGTGTCCGGCAAAAACTCGCTGAGCTTCAACGGCACCGGCGCACCCGGCATGTTGCCAAAGCCGGCTTTGTAGGTGCGAAAGACCAGATAGCCCGTCTCCTGAAACTCAATCGAAAGGAAGAACGCCGCCGAAACATTGATGCGCTTAACCTCTACGCATTGCGGATCAGAACCACACAAGCTGATCTCGTTAACCCAAAAACCGAAACCGGGCGGGTCGGGCTCGCGATTCAGAAAATCCAGGTAGTGCTGCCGCACAAAGAAGTCAGGCGTGTCGATCGGGTTCGTGCCGTTGGTCGCATCGTTGTCGGTGATGGTTACCGAGATTCTCGCGGGTGAACCAATCGCGACGCCGCTGCTCGCATTGCTGAGTGTGACAAAGAAACTCTCGTTGCCTTCCGCATAAGAATCATCAACCAGCGGAATTGAGATGGTTTTGAAAGTTTCCCCAGCAGCAAAAGTCAACGATCCCGCTGTCGTTTCGTAGTCGCAGCGTGACGAGGCAGCGCCCGTGTTAGCCGCATTGCAGTTGATTGCCGCAGTGTCGCTGGTTGCGAAGTTCACCGTAGCCGGGGCCGCCGTGTTGCCGATTCGTGTAACCGTAACTACTGCCTCCGCGCTGCCTTCAGTCACCAGTTGGGTCGCCGAGCTAAACTGAAAACTGCTCGCGACCGCAGAGGTTTGAAATTGCCCACGTATCTCGCCGTTCGCAAACGTGTTGCTGTGAACGTTCGCATAGAACAGTCCATTCTTCAGATTCTGCACATCAGCAGAGCTTAGTGAGATCTCAAAATCGCTGAATTCACCTTGCGGCAATGGAAACAGCACCGGCGCCGTCACACCTGGCGCGCCTGGGCCGTGAATATGCGCGACGGTTTCAGCGCTCGAAAGGCCATTGAAGCTTAGCGACACGCGCGCGCTCGTTTCATCCGGACTGAGAAGCAGCGTCGCCGTACCCGTCGCAGTTGAAGTATTGGGCGGGACCTCCTGCGCGCCGTTCAGGTTTGCAATGTAGAGAGTCGGCTGGTTGCCGGAAATTTCGTAAACGGCACCGTTCGTGTTTGAAACTACGAAGACGTTGCCATTGGGTCCGGTTTGGATATCCGTCGCGATACCAAAATCTCTCCCGATCAGCAGCGTCTCGCTTTCGGTGATGTCAAACTTGTCGGTGTTGTCGGCCACAAGATCCAGCAGCCGGGAATCGCTGAATGAGAGGTGCAGGCGATCGGGCGTGAGCTTGAAGCGGAACAGGTAACCTCCGGCCAGAGTTGTTCGCCCTTCTCCCACCAACATATCGCCTTGATACTGCGGTCCGATGCCAGTTCCCTGCACAAAACCCAGGGCAGCCGGAGCCAACGCAAACTTCCAACTAAACTCCGGATTGGTGTAGTGTGCGCCGGGCAGCATGTAGAGCCGGGCAAGTGCGCCGGCTGGTGTGTCGGCGATTAGTGAAGGTGGCCAACGCAACTGTTGCAGATTGCCGGCGCCGTAAGTTGATTCGATCGATTTGAAATCGGCAACACGGCTAACCGGGCCCATCGTTTCAACCCAGCCATTGTTGGAGCCCGCTGTTATGCGATTCATTTCGTCGTACGCATCGTCACCGTTTTCCTGGTCCCAAA
>JBDUCB010000386.1:0-2953 GCA_040003695.1 bacterium | reverse complement strand
CGCCACCAGCCTTCTCAATTTTTTCGCGCGCGCTTTTGGTGAAGCGATGAGCTGAAATGCGAAGAGGCTTCGACAATTCGCCGTTGCCGAGCACGACCACATCGTGTTTGGCTTTCTTAATAATTCCACGGTGATGCAAAAGCTCTGGCGTCACTTCCTCGTCAGCCTGAAATCCCCGATCGAGTGCTGCCAGGCTCACTTCCAACCAGCGTTTCTTGAAAATATTTGTGAAGCCGCGCTTGGGCAAGCGCCGATGCAGGGGCATCTGGCCGCCTTCAAAACCGATCTTGGCCGAGTAGCCTGAACGAGACTTCTGACCCTTCTCGCCGCGGCCGGCAGTTTTGCCGAGACCCGAACCGGGACCTCTGCCTACGCGTTTCTTTTTATGAACCGAACCCTTGGCGGGTTTTATGTTGTTGAGACTTAAGGCCATGATGTTTTGTAACTTCGAGCTTTGTACTTTGTACTTTCTGCTTGTGCTTTGACTCAAGCTTCGCTGTTAGTCGGTACTAAGTACCAAGGACAAAGCACGTTCTCTATTCAACAATTCTCAATAGATGCGGAATCTTGGCAACCGCGCCGCGCATGGAAGCCGTATCCGGTCGCTCCACTATTTGATTCAGTTTCGTCAAACCGAGGCTGCGAACCATCTGCTTATGCGTTTTCGGCGTCGCAATAAAACTTCGGTAATATTGAATACGAATCTTTCCGCCGCCTGCTTCACTATTGACTTTCGTGCCTTTGCTTTTCGCTTTAACAGCTTGGCTCATTGCTTTCCGCGGCATAATCCCTCTTCAATGAAAAAATGATAGATGATAAATGACAAATGGAAAATTCATTTACCGCGTCACTAAATCTCTTCTATCTGCTTCCCTCGCAACCTGGCGAGCTCCATAGGATCCTTCATCCGCAACAGCGCGTCGAAAGTTGCGCGCACTACGTTGTGCGGATTCGTCGATCCTAAAACCTTGGTGCGTACATCATGAACGCCGACTGCTTGCATAACCGCACGCACTGCGCCACCCGCGATAACGCCAGTACCTTCGGATGCCGGTTTTACTAATACGCGGCCTGCGCCGAATTTTCCGATCAACTGATGGGGCACCGTATTCTTGATCAAGGGGACGCGAATCAAGCTCTTCTTCGCAGCTTCGACCGCCTTCTTGATCGCGAGGGGAACTTCGCGCGCCTTCCCCGTGCCAAACCCGACATGTCCACCTTCATCACCGACGACCACTAGCGCCGCAAACGACAAATTCTTGCCACCCTTCACTACTTTGGTTACACGATTGATGGAAATAACCTGATCTTTCAGATCAAGCCCCTGGGATGGAATACGTTGTTTGGGTTGTCTCATTGCTTTTCTTTACTTTGCTTCTCTTTTTTCTTACGTGGCTTCTCTTCCACTGCTTCCGGAGCGGCCTCAACTTCGACAGCCGCGGTTGCTTCGCCTTTGTTCAACCCCGCTTCACGGGCGGCGTCAGTCAGCGCTTTGATGCGGCCGTGATAAAGATAGCCACCGCGATCGAAGACCACGCTGCTGATGCCTTTTTCCAATGCGCGTTCGGCGATTGCTTTTCCAATTCGTCGCGCTGCTTCGACGTTGCCGCCGGTCGCGCCGCGCAAATCCTTTTCCGTGGTGGAAGCCGAAACGATCGTCTGCCCATTAAGATCGTCAACTACCTGAGCGTAAATGTGATTCAAGCTGCGATAAACTGCCAGGCGCGGACGTTCCCCGTTGCCTCTTACTTTGCGTCGAATGCGCCGGTGAATCGCCTCGCGGACTATTGCTCTACTCGTGTTTGCCATTGCGTTAGTAAAATCGTGAATAGTAAATCGTAAATAGTTAAAACAGGATTCAGCCTGTAACTACTGTTTGCTGTCTGCTACTTCCCAGTCTTGCCGGGTTTCAACTTGATCGGCACATCCGCGTAGCGAATCCCTTTGCCTTTATACGCGTCCGGCTTGCGCAACTTGTGCATCTCAGCCGCAACCTGTCCCAGCTTTTGCTTGTCGATGCTGGTCAGCGTCAAGGTTGTCTGATACTGCTGAATGCTGCCTTTGGTCGTCAGACGTTCGGCCTTTGCTTCAACTCCCTCAGGAAGCGGGAACTCAATCGGATGTGAATAACCCAGCGAGAAAACAATTCGTTTTCCCTGCACGTCGGCTTTATAGCCAACTCCAACCACATCCATCTGTTTCGAGAAACCTTGAGTCACGCCGACGATTGCATTGTTGGCAAGCGCGCGCGCCAGACCATGCAACGGGGCCAGATCATCTGAAGTCCGTTCTGCCTGCAACTGATCGCCTTCCAGTTTAAAACTGATGCCTGCCGGAATCGGAGTTTTCAAGTTTCCCTTAGGGCCCTTCACCTCAAGCGCCTGGTCCTGAATGGTGACCGAGACACCCTTCGGTAACGTGATTACTTTTTTGCCAATGCGCGACATATTAACCTCAGTGACAGGTGACAGGTGACAGGTGACAGGAAAGGCAAGCGGTTAAACTTGTCACTTGTCACTGGTTACTTGTCACTAATAAATCTGTGCCAACAACTCTCCGCCCATATTTTCGCGGCGCGCGGTCTTTCCGCTCATTAAACCCTTTGAAGTTGAAACAATGTTCACGCCGTAACCGCCAAGTACTTTCGGAATCTCGCTAGAGCCTACATAAACGCGGCGGCCCGGCCGCGAAACTCTTTCGAGATGCGTAATCGAAGACGTGCCACGCGCATCGTAACGAAGAAAGATGCGAATAGTGCGCTTCAAGCCTTCGCCCTTCAGCACAAAGTTATTGATATATCCTTCTTCCTTAAGAATGCGGGCAATCTCAAGTTTCAACTTCGAAGCCGGAATATCCGCGCGCGAGTGCTTAGCCGCAATCGCATTGCGGATTCGCGTTAACATATCGGCGATAGGATCAGTCATTCTTAAACTCCAAATGTCAGTGGTCCGTT
>JBDUCB010000230.1:0-9933 GCA_040003695.1 bacterium | reverse complement strand
GATTGCGAAGGAGTGAGCGCCGCCGCCCGCGCTCGGTGAGTTTCGGGGTCCTTCGGCGACATTTCGATCGCCCTGTCCGCCACCGTTAGATTGCCGGTGGCAAGCGTATATTTTACAAGGATTCGCGATAGGCCGATGCGGGCGGTTGCGGTAATGGTCCATGCGAACATGCCAATACCGACCAGCAAGAACAGTAAACGGATTGATGACCTGGTTAGAAGTTTGGAGTCCACAAATATCTAAAAGATTTATTTGCCAGTAGTGGCGGATTCCGGCAATCGAAAGATGGAACGGCTAAAGAAAAAGCGTGCCGGCTCCTTTCGGAGGGCACGCTTTTCTTTCTACGCGAGCTTGGTTTTAAGCGGGGCTTGGATTCACAGGAGGAGGAGTCGTACCGCCACTGAAACCAAAGATTAAGCCACCTGTCAGAAGACCGCCGGCGATTACAATTGCAGCAATCGTACCGAGGCCTATGCCACCAGCGGTTGTTGCTGCTGCTGCTGCAGCCGCAGCGCCCGCACCTGCGCCGGGAGTACAGAAGTTAAGTGGTGCACCCCCTCCTCCACTCTTACTCTCCTGGACCTTTTCTTGTTGCTCCGTATCTATCTGGCCGTTAGTGCCCTTCTTCGTCTTAAGCACCACGCAGCCAACCAATGTCCTCACCTTAACCTTGCAGGGTTCAGGTTCGGTTCCAGGGGCAGGCGGAGTCGGCGGCGGCGGCGGGCATTCAAACTCCAGCACGACCTTAGTGTTAGGGGCGAGATCCAGGGTACCCAGCGGCCCTAAATCTATCTGGGCGCTGACGCCGTCGGGCGTTTCAATGGTGGCACCCGTCGCAAGGCTACCGCCACTGGCGGTACTGTTACCGTTAACCAAAATCGGCCGATTGCCACTGGTACTTATTCTGACGACCAGTTGCTGCTGCACTATCGCCGCGTAAGAGGGCGACACTGTGCCGGCAAAACTCAGTTGAATGGAAATCTGGGCTACTGCAAATGCCACGAATACGGCGATTGCTTTCACACTTTTTCGTTGTCGTATGCTCATAATTAATTGTCCCTTTACTCGTGACGCACTGGCAAGAATTGATTTTTCGCCCTCAGAGGCCGCAGTTTACTGGGTTTACCCGAACAGGTCAATGCTTTTCGCCTGAATGGCCGGATCCGTCGTCAAGGATTTCAATCCTATAAAGTGACAAAACAGCCTTATTTCTTGATAAACCGTTGATAAAACTCATTCGCTAACTGCGGATCGAGGGTCTTCAAGGTGCGATATTCCTGCAAAGCTCCTAGCTTGTTCCCCGTCGCCGTGTAGGCCACGGCCAAATTGAAATGTGCCTCTGCGTAGCCTGGCTTGAGCGCAATTGCAGTCTTGAAGGAAGTGACTGCCTGGTCATAACGTTTCGTTCTTACATAGAGCTTGCCCAGGTTGTTTTGAGTTTCAGCGCTATCTGGACGCAACGAAAGTGTTTTTACATAAGCAGCGATCGCCTGATCAAAATCGCCTGTCTGATAATAAGCAGCACCCAGATTATTGTAGGCATCGACAAAGTCAGACTTGAGCTCAATCGCTTTTTGGAATGCGTTGATAGCTTCTTTGAACTGGCGCAGGTTGAAGTATGCCGTTCCCAGATTGTAATAGGCTTCAGGAAATTCAGGCCGCAGCTCTAGCGCCTTCTTGATGTTTTCAATCGCGCCTGGAGAGTCGTTCAGCTTGTTTAAGATCAGCCCGAGATTATTAAGCGCTTTCGGATAGTTGGGCCTGAGACGCAAGGCCTCTTTGTACGACCCGGCTGCCTTTTGATAATAGTCCTGGGCTTGGCCTTTATCACTGTGTTCGGAAATTTGAGTGTACGCATACCCTAGATTGTTGTGGGCCACCGGATTGTCAGGCTTCAAACGGATTGCTTCCTGTAACTCAGTCGCTGCCTGCCGCGGATCGTTCATCGCGATTAGCAAGCTCCCCAGGTTTGTCCGGGCTTCGGCATAGTCAGGCTTCAGCCGCAGAGCCTTCCGGTACGCTTTGGTAGCTTCGTCAAACTTTCCAAGCATGTAGTAGGCGTTACCAAGATTGTATTGAACCTCAGCAGATTCTGGTGTGACAGTCGCGGCCTGCAAAAACTTTTCCAGCGCACTGCTGTATTGCTCGCTGATGTAATATGCCGCGCCCAGATTGTTAAGAGCTTCGGCGTCGCCCGGATTGAGCCGCAGCGAATTACTGAATGCCTCGATGGCCTCTTTATAGCTTCCACTCTTATAAAGACTCGCGCCCAGATTGTTGTAAGCCACCGCATCGTTTGGTTTCAACTTAACTGTCTTCTGCAACGCGTCGATTGATTGAGCCTCCATGCCCAGCCGATCGTAAGCGAAACCCAAATTGCTCAAAGCCGCGGCGTTGTCTGGCTGGCGCCGAACAACTTCTTCGTAAGCCTTTGCCGCCTCGGCATAACGATTCAGACCAAGGTAGGTATCGCCGAGCGCATTCAAAGCTTCCGGCCAATCAGATCTAACTCGAACTGCTTGCTTAAACGCTTCCAATGCGTCGGATTGCTTTTCATTCGAGGCGTAGGCGATGCCAAGATTGAAAAAAGCGTCCGCATCGTCCGGCTTCACCGCGAGCGACTTTTTAAATGCGTCTACGGCTTCGGCATTCTTTCCACTGCTGAAGTATGCAGCACCCAGGTTGTTATAGATTGTTGCATCCTTTGGCCCATGCTTAGCCGCATTGAGGTATGCCTCGATCGCGTGAGCAAAATCGCCGAGATCGTAGTAAGTGTTTCCCTGCGCTTTGTAGGCCTCAGCCTGATCAGCGTCTGAAAGCTTTGCCTCTACGACTTCAGGTTCGCCTGGCTGCGGACGAGGTCGTTTTCGGTCAGGCGTATTTCGCGCGACCTCGGGATGTGGTGCGGTTCTAGGCTGACGTTTGACCACCAACAGCGCGGCGCCGCCAACTATATCGCGCACACGCTGCGGCCGTTTAAAAACGATCGCAGCGCCACCCATAATGTCCTGACCTTGAAACGCACTAGCGCCGCCCAATTGCGGAACAAGCACCCGCGCGAAGGCCGAGCCAAAAGAAAAGGTCAGCAGCAACGCTATCAGGCGATTGAAAGCAACGGACCTCATCATGATTGGCGAATAACCTCTTTGTCCCATGGTTGTTCTGATGTCGCAATCACGACCAGCGTTGTGAACACCAACGCGTTGACGATCATATGAAGACCAAAATCGACCAGGCTATGAACCGCAACGCCTGCGATGCCAATTGATGCCCCCAAGCACGCTGCGCGACGTAACCGATTAGTTGAAGCCAAATTTGCTTTGGCTTTTTTGACCAGAGCGACCAGGAACCAAACTCCAATAGCCAATCCCACCAATCCTCCACTCGCAAGCAGCTCCAGGTAATCGTTATGGGCCTCCTGAGGCATCATGGTTCCGGAGGCATCGTGAAATGCGGGTACCGCCATCCAGTAGGCGCCCATGCCCACGCCCAACACCGGATGAGCAGCAAACATTTTTAAGGTCATCGCCCACGTTTCGTTTCTGCTCACGCCTTGTCTCAGCTCGCTGGTGTCGGCGGAGAACTCTGTGCGCGACTGCTCGATGCGGGATGCTAATCGCTCGCCGCCAATGTACAAAGTGCCAAACACAACACTGCAAACGAGAATGACAAACAAGCCAATACGTACTGGCGCGGACCTGAGAATAGTAAGAACTCTCGAGGTTGATTCGCTTCCAGTGCGCGCGTGCCCGTGTGAGGAGCCCGCGTCTGCATGAGAATTATTCAGAACCCCGCTCAGAAGAAAGGCGGCGACGATAACCTGGGCCAACATAGCTACTACTCCACCTCTGGAACCACAAAGAACCAGGGCTGTCCAAATTGGAAGCAACGCCGCCATATACACCAATCCTTGTTCCTTTTTCACGCCACCCCCGAGAATCATGCCCAGAGTCAAACCCAGAGCCATCTCCATCAGAAAGGCAAAGTGGTTTCGATTGATGAACTGACCGTAACCCGCCTCCATCTGTAGTAACGGTAAACCAAAGCCCAGGCTGTGCTGCGTCGTTTGTCGTAAAATGCCAAAGATTGCACTCGCAACCGCGATGGCGATGATGAGATTGATAGCAATTCGCACCCGCCGTGCGGTCGACAGATAACGGAAAAGAAACAATCCACATAACCCTAACGCCGCAAGCTGAAGGGCGAAGAAACGTGTCTCAAACGGATCAAGGCTGACGGTGCGCCAACTCGGTATCGCTATGCCGCTAATCTGACCATTGCCCAGCGATATCGTCTGCAAAAGAGAAAACAGAATAAGAGCAGCGACCGGCAGGAGTATGGACCACCCCGCAGTGATCCAGTTGTTGCTCAGGTATCCTTCAAGCAACCAAAGAATTCCCAGCGCGAATGCTGCGCAGACAAAGAATGCTTTCCACCAGGCTTCTGAGGTCCCGTAAGGAATGGCGGTTACGACATACAACGCAAGCAGCGAGACAAAAATGGTCACTCCCAGAACTCGAGCAATACGGAGTCGCGGCGTCGTGGGAACGTCAAGCCCTGGTGCGACAGTTGTGGCGTGCGACATTAACCGGTGACTTTTCCAGCGGTAACATGCAGAGGCAGTTTTCCAAAACCGGAGGGCTTCTGGTGAGCTTCTAGAATTCGTTCAGCTGCTTCTGAAAGCCCGGTTTGCAAGAAGCTGGCGAGATAATTCATGTCCAGTAGTAACGGTGGGCCGGCGAGTGGCCGGTATAGATTCATCCAGCCCCATTCGCCGTTTTCAGTGGCTAGCGGCAAACGAAAGCACCAGAATTCGCTGGAACCAATTACGTCATTCATGTTGATTCCCTCGCGGGCCCACGACCAGGCAATGCGGCCATTAACAAACTCCAGGCGCTCAGACGTTCCCTTTCTCTTCGCGAGGGTAAATGCACGTTCATTCGCGGCCGCGTGAGCCACCTGGCCCAGTTGCGCATTTGCGTACGCAAATTCTTC
Source organism: bacterium (assembly GCA_040003695.1). Classification (GTDB taxonomy): domain Bacteria; phylum Acidobacteriota; class Blastocatellia; order Pyrinomonadales; family Pyrinomonadaceae; genus PSRF01. The sequence continues at coordinate 4,938 of JBDUCB010000230.1, read as the reverse complement.
AAACTCGAGCATCTGTCCCACCGCTTCGAACAACTCGTTGAGACTACCCGCTTTAGTTAGCGCCAAACTCGCGCGGCGGACACGAATGTTATTGGCTACGCGAGTGCGACGATCACCAACGGTTCGCTTGACGCCGGCCCGCAATTCGTCAACCTCGTGATAACGAAGGTGTCCTACCCCAATGATCACAGCAACGGCAATCACAAACAGGACCAGACCGGTTATCGGAGACGAAGTCTTGGTGGAAAGCGTTGCCAATAACCCAAACACCGCGCATACAGCGTAGAGAATCAGCACCACGCGACGTTGCGACCAGCCGCGCGCCAGCATCATGTGATGAATGTGCTCGCCGTCGCCCTGGAAGATGGGGCGCCCGCTGATCACTCGCCGCGCCATGGTGATACCCGTGTCAACCACCGGTAAGCCAAAGGCAAGTATCGGCGTAATCACGGCCACAGCCGTCGTGGCTTTCTGCGCGCCAAGGATTGAAAGCGAGGCAAGCAGGAAGCCGATGAAGAGCGAACCAGAGTCCCCCAGAAATATCGACGCAGGATTAAAGTTGTAACGGAGGAAGCCCGCCAGTGATCCGCATAGCACCAGGGCCACCACAACCATCAAGGGATTGTCCCCAGCCAGGGAAACAACCAGAATAACCAGTGAGGAGAACAATGCAGCTCCCGGAGCGAGTCCGTCCATTCCGTCGATCAGATTGAACGCATTTGAGATTCCCACCAGCCAAAAGACCGTGATGAAGAAGCCGACGGCCGGATGAAAATGGATCGCGCCAACAAAGGGCACGGCCAGCATTTCTATTCTTCCGCCCATCCCATAAAACAATGCCGCAATCAATCCAAGCCCGAGGAACTTTACAGTCGCATTTGCTCCCCGCAGATCATCGTAAACGCCGAGCAGGAGTACCAGCGTTGCCGGGATCATAATAATGAAGAGTTCCTTCGTATGTGATCGCAGCGATTCCGTTAACAGGTTGGAGACAAGAGGCAGTGTCGAAAGCGCCAAAATGAAGGCGGCAAAGATCGCGATACCTCCGAGACGAGGCACCGCGCTCTTGTGCACACGGCGGCCGTCCACCGGCACATCCAGGAGTTTGAACCGCTGGCAAAGCCGTCGGACGAGTGGCGTGATAATCAACGCCGAGATAGTGGCGATTAGGAAAAGGGCGGAATAGGTTCTCACGGGGCGACCTCGTTATTGATGGTTTTGGGAGCGATAGGATCAACTGAAGCGGTTGGCGAAAACTCGGCCGTTCGCGATCGGTGTTGCTGAAGAGTCTCCGCAAGTTTGGCTGACTCCAGCAAGCTGATCATTTGCGGTAATAGCTCTTGCCTGGAAAATGCGGAAGCGAGCTTGGGAACCGTCCTTTGCTTAGCTTCCAACGTAGAATTACATGCTGTCAATATATGCCGGACTACCTGCGCCGTATCGCCATTCGCAGCGAGATATGCCGGATGGCCATTATCGAGCTGCGCTGCTATTTCGCTGACGTGACTCTCTCCTGGCCCAATGTAGAGAAACGGACTAGCAACCCTCAATACATTATAAAGTTTGCATGGATGGACAATTCCAACAAAAGCGTCCCCCATGACTACTGTGTGGAGATCTGCCGCGGATAATGAAGCGGAAAGCATCTCCGCGCTCTGATAAGGAAGGCAGCGTATGTTACTCAGTCTGTGTTGCTCGGCAAACTGCCGCACCTTTTCCTGTTCACTGCCGCCGCCAACAAATAAAAACATAATGTCGTTTCGGTCGGACAGTTGTCGCGCTGCCTCAATAAGCGTAAGCAGCGGATGGCAGGGACTATGATTGCCGGCGTACATCACCACGAACGCGTCCTGCAGGGCGTGCTCTCGCCTGAAAGCTTCTCTGCCCTCTTCGTCATAATGGACCAGATCGTCATGGGCCCATGGCGGCAGCACGGTCACCAACTCCGGCCGGACGTTTTTTGCGACAATGCGATCCTTCATGAAGTGGTCCAAAGCAATGATGCCGTCCGCGTGGTTCAAACTTGATTTCAGCAGTGACGTTAAGATCTTTGCCAAAAAAGAGTTTTGCTTGAGCCAGCCGGCGGCGATCGCTTCATCCGGATTCAGGTCCATCACCCAGAAGAAAAACTTTCCGCCCTTGATGCGCACGAAAAGCGAACCAAGGAAAGAGATTAGCGGCGGAGAAGTTAAAGCAACCGTTACATCAAAGCGCGGCTGCCGCAGCAACTGCCAGGAACAGTTAACGAGGAAGCTGGCAAAGTTGATCGCCCGGCGCACTCTGCTCTTCTTGCCAAGCGCCAGTGACGGAATGCGGATAATATTTACCCCTCTCCAGGTTTCGCGCTTTGGAAAGTGCTGGGAAGGATCGTCGTAACCGCGATCGCTCGCAATAACGGTAACGTTGTGACCCGCTTCTGCGAGCCCGACTGCCAGGTCAGTAAGCTGTTGGGCCGTCGCCATCACGTCCGGGTAGAAACACTGATTTAGTAAAAGAAAGTTCATTTAGAAAAACAGTACTGAGTACTGAGTTCTGAGTACTGAGTGACTAGGTGATTGAATTTGGTTCATTAATTGGTAGATGAGCGGTTTTGTTTCACTCAGAACCCAGTGCTCAGAAACACAGCACCCAGTACTCAGCACTCAGTGCTCAAAAACTCAGTACTCAGTACTCAGTACTCAGTACTTCCTTACCATTACTTCTAAAATACTCAATCGTCTTGCTAAGTCCCTCATGTAGCGCGATGGTCGGGTTCCAACCCAGTAAACTTTGAGCTCGCGCGATGTTCGGCTGGCGTTGTTTAGGATCGTCTTCAGGCAATGGCAGATACTCAATTTCAGATTTAGAATTGCACATCTTGATTATCTCATCGGCCAGTTGCTTGATCGTAAACTCACCCGGGTTGCCGAGATTAATCGGCTCGTGCACGTTGTCAACATTCATCAGTCGAATCAGCGCCTCAACCAAATCGTCTACGTAACAAAACGAGCGCGTCTGCTCACCGGAGCCGTAGAGTGTCAGCGGCTTCCCATGCAGCGCCTGCACAATAAAATTCGAAACAACGCGGCCGTCGTTCTCGAGCATGCGTGGTCCATAGGTGTTGAAGATTCTGGCGATGCGTGTGTCGACGCGATTCTGGCGGTGATAATCCATCATCAACGTTTCCGCAATTCTCTTCCCTTCGTCATAACACGAACGTAGTCCAATCGGGTTAACATTGCCCCAATACTCTTCGCGCTGCGGATGAATCAGCGGGTCGCCATAAACTTCCGAGGTTGATGCTTGCAGGATGCGCGCTCGCACGCGTTTTGCCAGACCCAGCATATTAATCATGCCCATCACGCTGGTCTTCACCGTCTTCACCGGATTGTATTGATAGTGAACGGGCGAAGCCGGACACGCGAGGTTATAAATCTGGTCCACCTCTAAAAGGACTGGCTCGATCACGTCGTGGCGAATCAACTCGAAGTGATGATTGTCGAGCAACTTGATGATGTTGGCGCGCCGGCCGGTGAAGAAGTTGTCAAGACAAAGAACGTCGTGACCTTCGCCGAGCAACCGCTCGCACAAATGTGATCCGATAAAGCCTGCGCCACCGGTGACTAAGATTCTCATGGCTTAGTTTCGGGTTTCGTTACTAAAGTGCCGAGTACTGAGTGCTGAGTACTGAGACGTGAAAGCGGAGCGGCTCACAACTCTTCGACGAGACTTTTAATTCGGCCTAGCAAATCAGGATCTGGCTCGCCGCCGTTCCACCGACGCTCTAAGACCCCCAATAATCTTTCCCACTTCGATGGCTTGGGTCATTAACGAGCCAAAACTGGCTGCGTCGATGTAGCCGACATCCAAAGCGATATAGAGTTGAGTTCGCAATTCCGCGCAGGAGCCCTTTGCTATCGTCAGAAATCTATGAAACTCAACTAGCCCTCCACGTTCAAAGCCCTCCGCCAGGTTCGACATGCTTGAGACGGCGGCACGCTGAATTTGGTCCTTTAGCCCGTAATCCCTTGGAGAACTTTGGCCGCTGCGTAACTTTATAAACAGCGCTGGTTAACTTTCGTGCTTTCTGCCAAGCGATTAAATCTTCAAACTTTTCAATCCTCTTCGACATGTTATTCCCTCCTATAGGCAGACATGAGGGTGATATAAGTTTTCACTCAGTACTCAGCACTCAGTACTCAGTACTTCTCCTTACCGTTTTCACTCAGTACTCAGCACTCAGTACTCAGTACTTCTCCTTACCGTTTTCACTCAGTACTCAGCACTCAGTACTCAGTACTCAGCACTTCTCCTTACCGCATGGTTGCCTAGATAGAGCACATCCATCCGCGTTTTCAGAAAGCAATCAATAGCATGCGCCGGCGTGCAAACGACCGGCTCGTTTTCATTGAACGACGTATTCAACACCACCGGCACACCCGTCAATTTATAGAAATCGCTGATGAGCTGGTAATAGCGTTCATTGACTTCGCGCGACACGGTTTGCAAGCGACCTGACCCGTCAACGTGCGTTACTGCCGGAATTTCGGCGCGGCGCTCTTCCCTGACCTGATAGACCATCAACATCGTGGGCGCCGGGTGGTCCTGTTCAAAGTAATCCGCGGTGTGCTCCTCCAGTATCGACGGTGCAAAAGGGCGGAACGGCTCACGCTTTTTGATGCGTTCGTTGAGGATCTCTTTCATGTCTGCACGCCTTGGATCGACAACGATTGAACGATTGCCGAGCGCACGTGGTCCAAACTCCATGCGCCCCTGAAACCAACCAACAACCAGCCCATCGGCAATATCCTGCGCCGCGCGTTTGCTTACGTCTTCGTCACTAAACGTTTCAAAAGCAAGCTTGCGACTCTCGAGCTCGCCGCGAATTTCGTCGTTTGTAAATTCCGGACCTGTGTAGGCGCCAAGCATGACTTCGCCACGCGCTTGTTTCAACAGACC
>JBDUCB010000252.1:0-9937 GCA_040003695.1 bacterium | reverse complement strand
CGACCACAGCCATGACGCACATCGCCATTCAGGAGGCGCTTGACGGCAAGGTCGTAGAATGGATGGAAAAGGTCAGCGACGAACAATACAACGCTTGATTGAAGAAAGATTTTTCATAGGAGCATAAATCCATGTACAACGCGAAAGCTTATTCCGCTACGAGTGAGAAAGCTTCGATGGCTTCCGCCACGATTCCGCGGCGCGATCCGATAGAACACGACGTGCAGATCGAAATCCTATTCTGTGGCATCTGCCACTCCGATCTGCATTCCGTGCGTAACGAGTGGAGCGAGTTCATGCCGACAGTCTATCCAATTGTCCCTGGCCACGAGATCGTCGGGCGTGTCACCAATGTCGGCACGGCGGTCACCAGCTACAAGCCCGGCGACCTCGCTGCAGTAGGCTGCATGGTTGACTCGGACGGTACCTGTGCCCAGTGCAAAGATGGCCTTGAGCAGTTCTGTCCGAACATGGTCCTCACCTTCAACTCGCCGGACAAACACCTCGGCGGCGTTACCCACGGCGGCTACTCAGAAAGCATCGTCGTCGATGAACGTTTCGTCCTGCGCGTGCCGCCTAACCTAGATCTCGCCAGCACTGCGCCGCTCCTCTGCGCCGGCATTACAACCTATTCGCCGATGAAACACTGGGGCGTCAGCGAGGGCAAGAAAGTTGGCGTGGTGGGCTTGGGCGGACTGGGCCACATGGGTGTGAAGTTTGCACATGCGTTCGGTGCGCACGTCGTTGTCTTTTCTACTTCACCTGACAAGAAGGAAGACGCGCTCCGCCTCGGCGCCAACGAAGTCGTCATCTCTCGGAACGCCGGCGAGATGGAGAAACACGCCGGCACGTTTGACTTCATCCTCGACACGGTCTCCGCAGAGCACGACATAAACGCGTATCTCAACCTGCTGGCACGCGACGGCAACATGACGCTTGTCGGCGCGCCGCCGAAACCTCTCGGTGTCTTGGCGTTCGCTCTCATTGGCGGACGACGCAGTCTCTCCGGCTCGAACATAGGCGGCGTCGCCGAGACGCAGGAGATGCTCGAGTTTTGCGGCAAACACAACATTACTTCTGATGTCGAAGTCATCCCGATTCAGAAGGTCGACGAAGCCTACGAGAGACTGCTGAAGTCCGATGTGAAGTACCGTTTCTCCATCGATATGGCATCGCTCAAATCTGAAGGTGGGAATGAGGTCAGTACCACCACGCGGTAGAGGCCGTGTGAAAACTAGCCTTTGCGCATCGGTGCTGGGCCGAACAGTGGAGTAAAGGATATTTCACACTCTCAGAATATTGAGATTGAGCAATGAGCTAGGCGGCGCATCCTTCTGGGTTATCAATGAAGGCCAACATTTTCTCCACTCCTAAGTGATTCAGCACTCGTTTGAAGTTGTAACTCAACACCGTCAAACCAAATTCAATGCCCACCTTGTGAATGCCCTTTAGTAAGAACCGGCCTTGATTCATACTGCCCTTGATGGTGCCAAATGGATGCTCAGCCAACGTCTTGCGCAGCTTCAGCAACTCCGGCCGACCGCGGTTACGAGCCTGCTGTCGCTCCAGTACCTCCTGGTCCACCCAGCGTAAGATCTTGCGGCCGTATTTGCTGGTCGTGCATTGCGCTCGCAGCGGACAGCCATTACAAGCCTTGGTCTTGTAGATCTGGTACTGCTTGCCATTCTTTTTCTTCACATGTCGAAACGTTAGTTCCTCACCTTGCGGGCAGCTGTAGACATCTCGCTCAGCGTCGTAACGGAATCGCTGATTAGCGAACACCCGCCGATGTTTGGCCGCACCTGACTGTGGTTGTGGCACATAGGTGACTAGCCCAGCCTCCTCGCATTCCTTCAGCGCATTTCCCTCGTAGTAACCGCCATCAGCTAAAACTGTTAGCTCCTCTACTGCCAGCGCTTGCTGCGCCGCCTGGGCCATCACTGCCAACTGCCCCAGGTCATTCCCTTCATTGGTTACCTCATAGCTAACCAGCAACTTCAGTTTGCTATCCACTACCGTCTGCACGTTATAGCTCACTTCGCTGCCCCGCGCCGTCTTCATTAACTTCGCATCCGCATCTGTTAACGATATTTGCCTCTCACCACTTTCATTCAACTCTTGCGCCAGCTGCTCGTGCTCGGCCAAGTATCGATCCAGACCGGCGATCTTCTCTTTCAATTGCTCAGCCGTCAGTTCTGTTTCTTCTCCCTCAGCCTCCGCTGCATCAGCCGCGTCCATGGCCTCCAGATACTCAGTTATCTTCGCCCGCTCACGCGCCAGCAGCTTTTTCAACTTCTCCCCCGTGTAGTTCCGTTGCTTGCTGTTTACTGCCTTAAACTTACTGCCATCCACCGCCACTATTTCTTTGCCGTACAATCCCGCCGCCAGACACCAGCGCCGAAATTCCACCATCACTCCTTTGATCCCAACTGCATTGGCCACCCGAAAGTCAGCGATGGTCTTGAAATCCGGATGCAGCTGCTCACATAACCAAATCACTTCCAGGTTGCGCTGACACTCGCGCGCCAACTTGCGCGACGAGCACAGGCCGTTCAGATGCCCCCACAAATACAACCCCATCAGTAACCGCGGGTCATAACCCGGCCGTCCCGTCTCCGCTGCCTGGGCGCGCACAAAACCCAGCTTCACAAAATCCAAGCGCTCCAGAAATGCGGCGATCGCTCGCACCGCGTTGCTCTCCGCTACATACTCATCAACCGTTTGCGGTAGCAACACTCCCTGGCTGCGATCACTCCCTTTGATGTAGCCCATTTTGTGCTCCTCTAATCTTCCAACTCAGCGAGCACCTCATTCTACCGACTCCCGATCCTGACTCAATCTTTTTTTCACCCCGGCTTACTTCTCGATTACAGTTTATCTTCCCTTACGTAGTAGAGTTTTCACACAGCCTCGGTAGCGGGTGGGTCTTACATCGCCGATTTTGCAAAGCAAGGATTCAAAAATGCAGAAGCGCAAACTTGGAAATAGCAAATTGGAAGTTTCAGCTCTCGGGCTCGGCTGTATGGGACTGAGCTTTAGTTATGGCCAGCCTACGGAAAAGCAAGACGCAATAGCTCTGATTCGGGCGGCTGTCGAGCGAGGGGTAACATTTTTCGATACGGCCGAAGTTTACGGTCCATTCACCAACGAAGAAGTTGTAGGCGAGGCGCTCGCTCCCTTTCGCGGAGCGGTAGTGATAGCGACGAAATTCGGATTCGCTCCCGCCACCCCGGGTGAGTCGCGCTGGAGTGCTGTGGATAGCCGGCCGGAGCATATCAAAGAGGCCGTCGAAGGCTCCCTCAAACGTCTGCAGGTAGAGGCGATCGACCTTTGTTATCAGCACCGCGTTGCCCCGAGCGTCCCGATCGAGGACGTTGCGGGGGCAATCAAGGGCCTAATCGCGCAGGGTAAGGTCAAGCACTGGGGACTATCTGAAGCGGGTGTGCAAACGATCCGTCGAGCGCACGCGGTTCAGCCCGTGACAGCGCTCCAAAGCGAATACTCGCTTTGGTGGAGAAAGCCTGAAGAGGAAATCATCCCGGCTCTCGAGGAACTTGGGATCGGGTTTGTGCCATTCAGTCCACTGGGTAAAGGCTTTCTTACCGGGAAGATTGACGAGAACACGGCGTTCGACAGTTCAGATTTTCGCAACACTATCCCTCGCTTTACTCCGAAGGCCCGGAAAGCGAATCAGGCGTTGGTTGATCTCCTACGCAAAATCGCAGAACGGAAGAATGCGACTCCCGCTCAATTAGCACTCGCGTGGCTGCTCGCTCAGAAGCCATGGATCGTGCCGATCCCAGGCACCACGAAACTGCATCGGCTGGAAGAGAACATCGGAGCAGTTGATCTCGAGCTTACGTCCGACGATCTTCGCGAGATCGATGAAGCCGCTTCAAAGATCACCGTGCAAGGCGCGCGCTACCCGGAGAAGCTGGAGCAAATGACCGGTCGCTGAGAGGTTAGTTTTTCATCGCGTCAGCGCGCCCATTAAAATCGCCACCGTTAGTTGCGCGGGAAATCCAAACGGTTATCTGGCGATCATTTCGATGCGAAGCATAGTTACTTTTGCAGACAGTCGTGATATTTTAGCGGGAAATTCCCCCATCAAGTTCGAATTGAAAACTGGCAACCGCGAGCGATTCTTCAAACGAATCCAACAAGGAGGCGGTATGTTAGCAAACGATCGAAATCTGTTCCGGGTTTTTCTGATCACAGCGGCCGTCTTTGTGAGTTGGATCGCGCTTTTGACACGCGCCGCCATCGAGGTCCCGGAAAGCAACGCAGCGGTGAATGCGGCTCAGCGTGCGGACGGTTTAGCAGCCTGGAATCAGGTCTATTCGGTTTTAACTTCGCCGCGCTGCATCAACTGTCACACTGCGACAAACTATCCGCAGCAGGGAGATGATCGTCACCGTCATTTCGCAAACGTCATTCGAGGCGCAGCAGGCAAGGGCGTACCAGCTCTGAATTGCGTGAGCTGCCACCAGCACACGAACGCTGATAGCACAGGAGTGCCGGGTGGTCCTGACTGGCATCTCGCTCCACTTTCAATGCGATGGCAAGACATGAACGATCAGCCACTGTCGAGTGCCGCCGTGTGTCGCGCCGTAACCGATCGTTCAAGGAATGAAAATATGGATGGACCGGCGTTGTTGAAGCATCACGAGGAAGCCGCGCTCGTGCTGTGGGCCTGGAACCCGGGGCGGCGGCCCGACGGTACTGCGCGAACGGCGCCGCCATTAACACATGCAGAGTTCGTCGCCGCGACTCGTCGCTGGGTCGATGCCGGCACGCCTTGTCCTAAAGGCAGATAGGAGAACCGCTATGGCAACCTTTCAACTTACTGTTAACGGCCAGCGCAAGGAGGTGGATGTTGACGCGTCCACGCCGCTGCTATGGGTCTTACGCGAAGATCTGAAGATGACCGGCACAAAATATGGTTGCGGCATCAGTGCCTGCGGCGCCTGTACGGTGCACGTTGATGGCGTAGCTACGCGCTCTTGCGTCGTGCCTGTGTCGCTCATTGGCAACCGTCCGATCGTTACGATTGAAGGCGTCGCACAGGATCCCATGGGCCGCAAAGTCCAGGACGCGTGGGTGGAAAAAGATGTAGTGCAGTGTGGGTATTGTCAGAGCGGACAGATTATGAGCGCTGTCGCACTGCTGAAGGCGAATCCGAAACCTACGGATCAAAATATTGAAGAGTCGATGGGTGGAAACCTTTGTCGTTGCGCCACCTATGTGCGCATTCGTGAAGCGATCAAAAGCGCGTCTCAACAACTGACGTAAAGGAGGCGAACCGTGCGAGCAGCAATCAAACTTGAAAGCGATCTGCAACTAACCCGGCGAAGCTTCCTGCGCGCCTCTGCCATTGCTACCGGCGGATTGTTGGTTTCGTTATATCTCGATATTCCCGTATCGGCACAGGAAGGAAATCAGGCGCCGCCGGCGAAAGTCTATCCACCCGACGCGTTTGTCCATGTAAGACCTGACGGAAAGATTGTAATCCAGGTGAATCGTCTCGAGTTCGGACAGGGCGTGCAGACGGCGTTGCCAATGATCCTTGCCGATGAGCTTGATGCAGACTGGTCGCAGGTGATCGCTGAACTGGCGCCGGCCGCGGATGTCTACAAGGATCCGTTCTTTGGCATTCAGATGGTTGGCGGTTCCGGTTCGATTGCACACTCGTTTAAGCAATACCGCGAGCTCGGAGCCAAAACCCGAGCGATGTTGGTGGCTGCTGCAGCGGATCGATGGCACGTCACTTCCGACCAATGCCGCACTGAAAACAGTGTCGTGTATGGACCAGGAAACCGGTCAGCTCGCTATGCAGACCTTGCGAAAGATGCGGCGCACAAACCTGTTCCCGACAAAGTCACTCTCAAAAACCCGCCGGACTTTCGGCTCATTGGCAAACCAGTTAAGCGACTCGATAGCCGACCGAAATGCGATGGCTCGCAAAAGTTTGGCCTTGATCTTGATCTTCCCAAAATGAAGATCGCAGTGGTTGCTCATCCACCAGTGTTCGGGGGACGCGTGAAGAGCTTTGATGACAAGGCAGCTCGCAGTCTCACCGGAGTCCGAGAAGTGTTTGAAATTCCGCTTGCCAACGGCTCCGGCGTCGCGGTTGTCGCCGAGAAATTTTGGCCAGCCAAGCAGGCGCGCGACTTATTGAAGATTGATTGGGACCTGTCAGGGGTTGAACACGCGGACAGCGCAGAGTTGCAGGCGAGATACAAACAACTGGCCGGCGCAACTGGTAACGTGGCCGTTGCCCGGGGCGACGAGAAGGCTCTCGATCGCATCCCGGCAGCGCGCCGGATCGTTGCCGAATATGAGTTCCCCTATCTCGCGCACACGCCGATGGAGCCGTTGAATGCAACGGTCCGATTCGATGGCGACGAGGCGGAGGCGTGGGTGCCTTCTCAGTTTCAGACGATGGACCAGATGACCATCGCCCAGGTGTTGGGATTGAAACCCGACAAGGTGACTTTTCACACCGAGTTTGCCGGTGGCGGTTTTGGCAGACGCGCGGTAATCGATTCACACGTGCCACGCGAAGCAGCCGTGATTGCGAAACGCCTGCGCGGTACGCCGGTGAAGTTAATTTGGACGCGCGAAGATGACGTGCGCGGCGGTTACTATCGCCCGCTGCACGTGCATCGCGTTGAGATCGGCATTGGGCCAGACGGCATGCCGTCCGCCTGGCGACATGTGATCGTGGGCCAGTCGTTGGTTGCGGGGACTCCGTTTGCAGCGATGATGATCAAAAACGGCGTCGACAATACAGCGGTCGAGGGAGCGGCGGACACCAGCTACCAGATTCCCAATTTTCACGTTTCAGCTCACCATCCGACGGTTAACGTGCCGGTGCTTTGGTGGCGGTCAGTGGGAAACACTCATACTGCATTCGTAATGGAAACACTCGTTGATGAGCTGGCAACGCGAGCCAGGATGGATCCGATTGCCTATCGCCATAAGCTACTCAAAGACGATGCAAAGAAACTGCGCTCTGTGCTCGATCTGTTGGATGAAAAGAGCGCCTGGCGAAAGAGGTTGCCCAAGGGACACGCGATTGGGATAGCAGTTCACGAATGCTTTGATACAGCGGTTGCATGTGCCGTTGACGTGTCGCTCGAAAACAAACGACCAAAGATTCATCGCGCGACGGTTGCGGTTAACTGCGGCCTCGCGGTGAACCCGTTAACAGTGGAAAGCCAATTTCAGGCGGGCCTCGGTTTCGGCATCACGCAACTAATGGCGAAGGGAGCCATCACACTTAAGGACGGCCGCGTCGAACAAAGAAACTTCGACGGCTACACACCGCCCTACATAGGCGATGTCCCGGTCACTGTTGATGTGCACATCGTGCCGAGCACCGAGGCGCCGACCGGATGCGGTGAACCTCCCGTCCCCGTCATTTCACCAGCCGTCGTCAATGCGCTGGCCAAGCTCACCGGCAAACGCTATCGCTCGTTGCCGCTGGTGAGTCTGTAGCGCGGGGTCGGAAAGCGGGGCAGTGTTCGTCCCGACTCATGCTAAGAGCGTTGAGTTTAGTCGGCCACTCTGTCTTCTGACTTCTGACTTCTGACTTGAAGCCGTCCCGTTCACACATGCTGATCGACGAAGATCGGATTTCCATCAGGGTCTACAACGATGAAACTGGCCGGTCCTGTTGTGCTCTCGTCCGCCTCTTGTTGTAACTGCACTCCATCTGCCTTCAGCTGGCGCTGGAGTTCGCGGACGTCGGTGAAAGAGTCCAGCCTTTGAGCGTTGTTGTCCCAGCCCGGGTTGAAGGTGAGAATGTCTTATCGAACATGCCCTGGAATAAACCGATAACGCTGTCGCCATTCTTCATGATTAGCCAATTCTGCGATTGATCTCCGGTGAAAACTGTAAAGCCCAGCTTTTCGTAAAAGAGCTTCGACGCCTCGATATCTTTTACCGCCAGGCTAACAGAGAAATTTCCGAGTTCCATACTTGCTCCTTTTTGTTACGACAGTGTTTGCTCCAACCGTGTCCGTCGAAAAACCTTGTGGCTATTGATCCGGGAGACTATACGACAGGGACCGATGTGTCGTCATACTTTCGAATGATTTCGCGAGTGCGCAGGGAAATTAATACTTTCGTTTAGACCAGGCAAGGCGAAAGCCGAAGCGGGAGCCCTCCATAACTGTCGGGCTACTGCCCCGGCCGAGTTCAAGCCCAAGAGACCCAAGCCCCTTATTTCAACGTGTGTAATCTTCTGCGTAATCAGTGTAATCAGGCACTGACGTAGTTTTCAAAGATCGTTGCGTGGCTTGGCCGTTCCGGTGCGCGGCAAGTCTGTGACTTGCCGGATAAGCTCACATCTTCGCTTGGGTCTACGACCTAAGGCATGCGGTCAGAGACCGTGAATTTCGAGAGACCGTGCGGCAAGTCTGAGACTTGCCGCGCCCACCGAAGCGGCCGAGCCACGAGAGCTGCGAATCCAATCCAATCCAATCCGACTTGAAACTTCATCAGTACCCGCAATCAACCTACCTTGTTGATCGAAACAACGATTCCAGTTCGCCGGTTGCCTTTTCGACGGTGCGCTGGGCGTCTGCCAACGTCGCCTTCGCCTCTGCCATTTCATCTCTGACGGTGAATGCGCGTCGGCTTGCATCTTCCGCTCGGGACCTTGCCTGCTTGAAGCGTTCTTCTGCTTCGCGGCTTTCTTTCTCCGCTTCGCGTTGGCGCTTCTCAGTTTCCTTCGCTCGGGCGTCGGCCTTCTTCTGCTGCGATTCCAAACTCTGTGCCCTGGCTCGTGCTCCAGTGAGCGATCTTTTCGCATTCTGTAGTGAAACCTTCGCGGCCGCTAACTTTACCTGACGTGACTCGACTAGAGTTTTCTTTTCGATGTTTTGCGCATGCTTTGTGCTTTGTGCTTTGAGCTTTGAACGTTGAACGTGCGTTTTAGCGGCATTGGCACGCGAGACGCCCAAGGTCCCAGGGGCGGGCGGGACGCCCGCGGTCCCAGTAAATGAAGCGAGTGACTCGAACCCCGGAGGGTCGACGTCTTTGGTCAGTCGTCCAGGAGTTGCGCCATCGAGCGATGCATGTGCGGACAGTCCTTCGAGTGTAGTGGTTATGCGTCGAATCGTATCCAACGACGGGCTCGGACCAACATCACTTAGCAATGCAGTCGCCAACTCTGACAGGTGCGAGAGCGCCTCGCGTCGCGCATCGAGCGCATCGCGCATCTCTGCGACCTTTCCGGACGTTTGAGCCTTGCGAAAGCGCTGGCCGCTCACCATCAACTCGTCGAATGGCTCGCGGTGATTCCAATAGAGTTGATTCACAGTCCAGGCAGAGATTGAGGGTTTGGCCAGCAGCTTTACGCGTTCCGCGTCAATGGCATACCCGCTCTTCTTAAGTTGAGCGGCCAGTGTCTTGCGCGCCTCGATGAACTCGTTCAAAGGGAGCTTGAACAAGGCATCAACATCATCCTCTAGTTTAGCCATTGCTCTAGTTTCTCACTGCTTTCGCAAAAAAACATCCGCAGGCTAGACAGCGCGACTTCGGCCGCAACCAAACGAGTTGTCGCACTGCGGCTTTGCCGTCTGAGGTGTCGAGGTGGCTGTTTCCCGCCGTAAGCTGGTGCTTGAGCCTTGGGCTCTATGCCCCAAATCCGGGGCGTAGCCCCAAGTTTAATAACAGCGGTGACGGACGGGCATAGCCACTTCCGCACATCGGGCGGCAAAGCCGCGAAAACAACAACTTCCGGTAATCTGAGGGAAGTGGATTTTTTGACCAGGCAGTGTGGACTCTTGGCTTCGCTGCGGCTTCGGTGAGGCTTCCGAGCACTGCGGGTCAACTTCGCCTGTTCTTCTAGATCAGTTTTTCAGCTCTGCGATTACCCTCTAACGCCTGGGATTGTTACTACGTTGTCTGATCCACACCGAAGTAGTGT
>JBDUCB010000224.1:0-9976 GCA_040003695.1 bacterium | reverse complement strand
CCAGCCATTCGGCGTATTGAGCTTCAACCTCTTCCTGACAATAAAGCAAGCTTTTGACGGTGCGCGTGCGCGGCTTTGATTCCCAGGAGTCGAAAGACTTTTCAATTCCGCGCAACGCCACGTGCAGCGGCACTTTCATCTCCTTCCAGCTTTCAATCAACGCCCAGTCCATCGGACTGAGAAGCAGATGTTTCCCGCGGCGGCGGACGAATGCATCTTCGATTTCCGTGAAGTAGTTAAAATAATTCAATTAGTAATCGCTGGATGGGTTCTTTCGTAGACCAGTCGCAAACCTTCCAATGTCAATGTCTCGTCAACCAACTCGATAAACTCGGAACCAGTGGCTATCAACGACGCCAGGCCGCCTGTCGCGATCACGCGTGGTTTGCCGCCCATTTCATCGACCATCCGCCGCAGCACGCCATCAACCAGGCCAACAAAGCCGTGATACAAACCAGACTGCATTGCCGCGATCGTCGATGAACCAATGACTGTTCCCGGTCGTCGGATGTCCACGCGCGGCAATTTTGCGGTGCGCTCAAAAAGAGCCTCAGAAGAAATCATGATGCCCGGTGTGATAACCCCGCCAACGTACTCGCCGCGCTCATTAATCGCATTGAACGTCGTGGCGGTGCCGAAATCAACCACAATGCACGGCGCTCCATATTTCGCAACGGCTGCAACTGCATCGACAATTCGATCAGCGCCAACGTCGGCGGCTGGTTCATAAAGAATGCGCAGTCCGGTGTCAACAGTATGATCGACAAAAAACGGAGTCAGATGAAAATAAGTCTCCGCCATCGTCTTCAGCGTGTAATTCAACGGCGGTACAACCGAAGCAATGGCGATCGCATCGATCGCTTTAACGTCAAGACCGGCGAGCTCAAACAGGTTGCGCGCGTGCACGCCATACTCGTCCACGGTGCGCGAACGCGCCGTTGTCAGGCGCCAGTGGGCCACGAGCTCTGCTTCATTGAACACTCCTAAGGAAGTGTTGGTGTTTCCCGCATCAATCACTAGCAACATGATCTGGTTTAATGGGCGCGCCGGTTGTCAGCATCTGTTCGACTGCATCGGCTGCAGTGGCCGCGCCGTTTTCACGTTGGACTTCTCTGCTTACTGCCTGAGCCTTCTCAGCATACTTCGGATTCTGAAGCAACGCGCGCAATTCTTTGGTGGCAGTGCCCGCATTGTATCGCGGCCGCGCAATCATGCGCCCGCAGCCGAGGCGCGCCACCCGCGCGGCGTTATCAAATTGATCGTGCGCGTGCGGCACCACCAACACAGGACGGCCCGAGCGCAGGCCCTGGCCTGTCGTGCCCACGCCACCCTGATGAACAATTGCAAGCGCGCGCGGAAGTATCTCGCCAAACGCGCCATATTCAAAAGCGGCCACGGCGTCAGGTAACGGCTCCCCCGGAAGATTGCGCTGATGGCCAATCAGTAGCAGCGCTCTTTCGCCCAGTGCCTGCGCGGCTGCGATCGAGTCACGATAAAAATCTTTCGCAACCCAGAAGGCAGATGAGCCGAGCGTGAAGATGATCGGCGGTGATCCTGCGTCGAGAAATTGCCACAACTCTTTGCTCGTGCTCGTCTCCCCAAGAAAATCGCGTCGATCATAAAACGGAAAGCCGGTCACGACAGTGTTCGGTGGCCAATCTCGCTGCGGCTTTGCCAGCACGCGAGAAAACAATGCCAACACCAGCTTTGCAGAATGCTGTCCGGCGAAAAGCGGCTGCTTGCCGCGCGGCAATCCCAGTTCCGCTCGCAGACGGTAAACCGGCTCCATCATTTTTTCCAGCCTGCCTGTAGCAATGCGAAAAAGTAGCCGCCCAAAAAACGGATGCAGACGCAGCAGATGATAAAGCGCCGGCATTTGCGGCGGCACTATCGGATCATAAGCGGAAAAAAAAGAGATAGGCGCGAGGACACTCGACACCCACGGCAGGCCAAGCTTCTGGGCCACCAGTGGACCAACCAAAGGTAACGGATGCGTCAGCAGCAAATCAGCATCTTTGGTTATTGCATAGAGATCTTCGTAAATTTCAGGCAACTTTCCGGTAAACAGGCTGATGACTTTTTCAGTTCCACTCCTTGCCTCAATTAATTCTTCCGCGAGTTTGCTTAACTCGTCTGGCTTGTCGTAAGACGGCATGTCCGGACGGACCGGGCGAAACTCCAGATCCAGCACATCCATCTTCTCGCGATAGACTTCCGAGGTCGCGATAACTGGTCGATGTCCGCGCGCTTTCAATTCCAATGCGATTGCGATGTAGGGATGGATGTCGCCGAACGAGCCAAAGGTTGAGAGTACGATTCGTTTACCTGTCATCAGTTGTTTTGGAGTTGGAAGATATTTTTGTGTGACGATATCGATTAATATCCGCCAAGTGAAACTCAAGAGGCTCGGACAAGCGTGACATCGCCGGTTCTGATTGTCCTGATTTCTCCGCCATCAGTTTCTACACGCAATGATCCATCGCTTTCAAGTCCCCGCGTCATTCCTACTAGTTCGCCTTCGCCATCATCAACGCGGACGCGCTTGCTGTTGGCATAAGAAGATCGCGCACAAACCTCGCGCACAATGTTTTCATCTCCGCCTGCCAGTTGCAGCGTTTCATAATGCTTGCTGAACGAGTTGAGCAGAGGTTCGAGCAGTTCAGCCGACTCAACTGTTTTTTCCGTTTCGGTTTCAATCGAGGTGGCAACGCCTTCAAGATCGACTGGAAACGAATTCCTTTTCACATTGATTCCGATGCCGACAATGACAGCGCGTCCCGAGGTTGTTTCAACTGTTTCGGCGAGTATGCCGCAGAGTTTTTTTTCGTTCACCAGGATATCGTTGGGCCACTTTATGTCCGTCTCGAGAGCGCAAGCCTCAAGCAAAGCGTCGCGCACTGCAATCGCGGCCATGAGGGTAAGCAGCGGCCAAATGCGCTGCTCAAACTTCGGACGAAGGACGACGCTGAAATAAAGTCCGGCGTCTTTCGGTGAAAACCATTGGCGCTGAAGGCGGCCACGACCAGCAGTCTGTTCGCCGGCCACCACGCAAAGACCATCGGCGGCGCCTTCGGCGGCCCGTCGCGCCGCCTCGATGTTTGTCGAAGGCAGCGAATCAAAGCGCAGAATCTGTGGAGTAAACTTTTCCATCTATACCAAATTAACTCGGACCGGAGGCTACGGTGCGGGGGCAGGCCCACCTTCTCCCCACTCGAGAGATTCTCAAGTGGCTCGTAGCTTCGACCTCGAAAGCCTTCCAATCAAGGGTCTGTTACCTCAAGTCCGATCATCTCGAGGTTGGGAAAGGCCGGCTTGCCCCCGCTCTTTCGCTCGTTGGGCGGTTTCCACTTTAGATGCCTGATTGCTTTGCCAATGCGATAGCCTCTTGTGCCAGCTCTAGCACCAGCCGATCGAAGTTGCGAAAGCGCTCATCACGCGTCTGACCCTGAACGTAGCGAAAGTAAATTTGCTGAATCACGACCGCAACCTTGAAACGGGCGAACGTTTCATAGAAGGCGATGCGAGAAAGATCGCGACCAGTCGAGGTTTCATAACGCTGGATGATCTCCTCCCGTGTCATCCAGCCCGCGCCATTCGTCACCGCGCGCAATGAACTGTTCTGACCCCCTTCCTTCGCCCCTCCTTGCATGGTCCAGTAACTAAGGAATAGTCCCACGTCAATCAGCGGATCGCCGACCGTACACATCTCCCAATCAAGCACCGCCACAACGCGCGCCGGATGGTGTGCATCGAGCATGATGTTATCGAGCTTGAAATCATTGTGAACAATCGTAGCGTCGATACCGGTGTCCGCGGGAATTCGATCCACTAACCACTCTATGACCTGATCCATCTCAGGAAGTTCACCAGTCTTCGATCGCTGCCAGCGATCGGCCCAACCGTGCACCTGGCGCTGAACAAACCCGGACGGCTTTCCGATTTGTGCGATGCCAGTCGAACGAATATCCACCGCATGCAATACGATTAGGGTGTCGACCACCGCCTCACTCACGCGACGGCGTAACTCCAAGTCGGAGCCTATCTCGCGCGGCACACTCTGGCGCACGATCAAACCGCTGCGGCGCTCCATCATGTAAAACGGAACGCCTAACACTGTCGTCTCTTCGCAAAGCAGGATCGGACGCGGCACTAACAAAAAATGTGGATTGATGGCCTGGAGTAAACGGAACTCACGCGGCATATCATGCGCGGTCGGGGCCACTGGTCCAACGGGAGGCCGACGGAGTACAAACTCTCGATCGCCGTAGCTAATTAAGTAAGTGAGATTTGAATGCCCGCCAGGAAATTGTTTGATCTCAATCGCCGACGTTGCATCAAGCTCTGCAAAACATGCGGCCAGATGCTGGCGCAGGTAACTATCCAAAGCTGCGAGATCCAACTCCTCGCCAGCTCGCACCGCGGTGCTGTCATTTACGATTGTCATCGGCCACCCGCTTCACGGGTTGAGAAAGCACTAAGAATCGCCTTGGAAAGTTTTGAGTATGCGCTGCGCCACCACTTGCCGGTGAACTTCATCAGGACCGTCGTAAATTCTCGCAGCGCGCGCATCGCGATAAAACATTTCCAGGGGTGTGTCTTTGGAGTATCCGAGTGCGCCATGCACTTGAATGGCTCTATCGATCACGTCATGCAGCACGCGCGCGCCAAAAAACTTGATCAGCGAAATCTCGATGCGCGCGTCGTCCCCACCATCCAGTTTCCAGGCAGCGTTTAGCGTCATCAGGCGAGCAGCGTTGATCTCCGCCGCCGAGTCGGCAATCCAGTTTTGCACCGTCTGTTTTTTCGCCAGCGCCTCGCCAAAGGATTGTCGCTTCAGCGCGTAGGCGCACATCATTTCGAAACTGCGCTGCGCGGCGCCAATCCAGCGCATGCAGTGTTGAATCCTGCCCGGGCCCAGTCGAGCCTGCGCCAGCTTGAATCCTTTGCCTAACTCGCCGAGCAGGTTTCCCGCCGGCACGCGACAGTTTTCGAAGCGAATCTCGCAGTGACCGCCAACTCCCCCCGAACCCATCACTGGCACTGAGCGCACGATATTGAATCCCGGAGTGTCTGTCGGCACCAGAATCATACTAGCGCGCGCATGCGCCACGGCATTCTTGTCGGTGACAGCCATCACGATTGCGAACGCCGACCCGATGGCGCCGCTAGTAAACCACTTATGCCCGTTGATGACCCATTCGTCGCCATCGCGCACGGCGGTGGTTTGTAATCCCGTCGGATCGGAGCCGGCAACTTCCGGCTCGGTCATCGCAAAACAAGAACGCACTTCGCCGGCGGTGAGCGGCCGAAGATATTTCTCCTTCTGTTCGTTTGTCGCCGCGATCAGCAACAACTCGGCGTTGCCGGCATCGGGAGCAGCATTGCCAAAGAGCCGCGGCGCAAAAACTGATCTGCCAACTATCTCGTTCATCAGCGCCTGACCGATGAAACCGATTCCCATACCGCCCCATTCACGCGGCAGATGGGGCGCCCAAAGCCCGAGTGCTTTTACGCGCTGTTGCAGGTCGCTTTCGAGGTCGGCCGGCAGGCCCTCATCCTCAATCATCTTGTCTTCATTGGGATAGACAAACTCTTCCATGAAGGCAGTGGTGCGTTTTCGTATGGCTTCGAGTTCGGGCGGAATGCTGAAATCAATCATCGGGTTAACCTTGGGTTCGACAAACTCCAGGAACTGCTGATCAAAGGTGACGTTGGTGATTATCTCTTGAAGCGCAAAGCAGCGGGGATTGTAGCTGTAAGATCGCGCGTTAACCAGATCGCTATCAGAACCGGGAGCGTTGGCGACCGGCTGTCGCAGGCCGGAATTGGTTGACAGGCAAGGGACTGACCCAGTCGCTAACGCTCCCGGTTCTGACAAAGCCAGGCCTTGCGTTAACATGCCCGCTCTAATGATCGATTGGTTTCCGATTAAGTTGTCGTTTGCAGTCGCCAGCGCGGCCACGCTGATTGCGCTGGTTGCCGGATCGGCGCTCGCGTGGCTGCTCGCGCGCAAACGTTTTCCGGGGCGTAATCTGATCGACTCGCTGATCACGCTGCCGCTGGTTCTGCCGCCGACTGTGCTTGGTTATTACCTGCTGGTACTGTTGGGGACACGTTCGCCGCTCGGTGGATTTCTTTATCACCGTCTGGGGATTCGGCTCACATTCACCGTTACTGCAGCAATCATTGCGGCAACAATTCATGCGTTGCCGCTGGTCACAAAGAGTTTGCGCGCAGCGTTTGAGAGCGTGAACCTTGAACTGGAAGCGGCGGCGCGCACGCTTGGACTGAACGGCCGCTCGATCTTTTTTCGCGTTACCTTGCCACTCGCGTCGCGCGGTGTACTTGCGGCCACGGCGCTCGCGTTTGCGCGCGCGCTGGGCGACTTTGGCGTGACGATTATGATTGCCGGGAATATTCCAGGGCGCACGCAGACCGCTTCAGTCGCAATCTACGATGCGGTGCAGGCCGGTCGGGACAATGAAGCATTCACGCTCGCGGTGATCGTCTCATTGATCGCCGTGGTGATGCTGTATATGATAAATAGGTTCGGAAGATTGAGATGGTAGATTACTTCCGTAATAGCAACTCTGTGTCGCTGACAACCGCCGAGAAATCGACGACGTATTAACTACGACAAAACTTCGAGCCGACGTTACTCTGGAACGCCGGAATCAGCACCCTTCCATCATCGTCAAAATACCTTGCAAGCGTTCTTTGCAAGATCCGATCTTAAGGCGTTAGGAGCAGAAATTTTGCAACGACCTCAGAAAGGAGACCGTCCATGAAGAAGTTAGATCGTATTGGCAGCCCGCGTTTTGCTTTTTCAGGTTGGCTTGTATTCCTCATTGGAATCTTCCTGACTTCTCTGATCATCTTTCCTGCCGCTGACGCCAGCACTCAGGAACCACAACCGCCGCCAGCTTGTGATTCGGGGGCAATTACCATCAAGCCAGGCGCTTGGGTTTCAACGGGCGTCTTCCTAAAGAAAGGACAAATCGCCGCGATAACTGCGACAGGCACGATGAGATACAAAGAAGGCCAGAGAATCGCGTTTCCACCCGGCGGCGACATGTACGGTGTGTGGAGCCTAAAGGCAAAAGTGGGCAGTCAGATCGTGGATGTTTCTGGCCGCGGCGAGATTACCGCTAACGAAGATGGCGAACTGCAACTTGGCGCTCCGGCCAGAGAAAATAAGCCGGTCGAAGAGGGGTTAACTTACCTCGATGCAAATTATCACTATTGCGCGACGGTAAAGGTGGTGGCGGTTTCCAGCAGGACAGACTCTTTTACCACCATTGAGAAAGTACAAGGAGAGGTGTCTTTCCGAAGAATTTCGGGAAATTGGGCACCTGTAACCATAGGAATGAGACTAAGTGATCAGGATGAGATTAGAACCGGCATAGGTTCCGAAGTCACGCTAAGGTTTCCGGGAGGCGCAAGCCTGCACTTGAGGGAAATGGCTCAAGTTGCCATAGCGCAAGTATTGACAGTAGCCGGGCGCTTCCAGATTCGTTTTTTCTTACGGTTGGGAGAGGCCGCCGCCAAAGTTCCTCCGCGAGGCGCAGTCCAGGGCGACTTCACCATCCAGACGCCAACCGCTACGGCAAGCGTTCGCGGAACGATCTTTACAGTTCGCTATCATGACAAGACTGCGACGACGACGATAAGCGTGGAAGAGGGTGAAGTGCTAGCCACGCCGGCGAACTCGTCATTGCCACCCTTCACGATTCGCGCGGGTCAGCGTGTCGAGGTCACTCGCAATCGTGTGGGACCAATTCAGCCAAGCGTCGAGACTTTGCGGTCTGGCGGTTCGCCCGCCGGTGGAAACTCTTTGACAGGTATCTGGCTGTTTCGCGGCATCGCGGGACAGAACTGTACGATTGAGAGCGTGGGACAAAACAGATTCAAGTTTGTTACTGAAAAAGGCGCTGTGGGATATGGCCATTTTGAAAACCCGATGACGGTCGTTGTTGACTTCCCCTTCGAAAAAGGTTTGGTGGGCGTCATTGTGGAGGGAGGCAACCGCATCGAGTGGAAGAACGGCGAGGTTTGGACTCGGTCAACGAGTAAGGGCCCGAGCAGCAGGGGTGGCAACATAACGGCGGAGCAGGGCGTTGATCGTCCCGGCGGCGACTATCGCAGCTTCGATCTTCCCAAGGCTAATCCCGAGCTATGCCGCAGTTCCTGTGCGGAAGATCTCAATTGCAAGGCATACACGTACGTCAAGCCGGGTATACAAGCAGCCGCTGCGCGGTGCTGGCTCAAATCAAGCGTGCCAGCGGCCACGCCAAGTGGCTGCTGTGTCTCTGGGATTAAACAGTAAGCGGAGTTCTCTGTCTGAAAAAACTCTTGGCTAACGCAAACACAATCTAAGTATTTCGGGAGTCAAGTAGAACAACGTTATCCCAGAAAGCCTTTGAACTTCGCTTCACTTGACGAATAGCCGGGAAATACTGTTTGCAGGTTTGCTGTTCCCAAATGTTTTTTCGTAATTTCACTAAACACGTCGCGGAAATCTGTCGTTAGAGCAAGATCGCGTCCTTCGTATAGCTGCTCGTTCTTGAGTCCCGGCCATTGGCCGTAAACCTTGCCACCGCGCACGCTGTTGCCGACAACAAACATCGCATTCGCGTGGCCATGATCGGTGCCGCGATTTCCATTTTCTTTCACGGTGCGACCGAATTCCGACATCGTCAGAATCACCACGTCATCCATGCGCTGGCCCAGGTCCGTGTAAAGCGCGCCGATGCCGTTACTAAACTGTTGCAGCAGATTTCCCAACTGCCCGCGCGCGCTGCCTTCGTTGACGTGCGTGTCCCAACCACCAATGTCGGTGAATGCGATTTCCAAACCAACACCGGCTTTGATCAACTGTGCGATCTGCAGCAGTGAATTCCCAAACGGCGTGCGCGGATACTGCGCTCCATTTTGTGGTTGATACTGCGCCGGATTAACTTTCTTCAAATAGTTAACTGCTTCAAAAGTCTCCTTACCCGTTCCACCAAGCACGTCGTTCACGGTCTGATCGTAAATCGCTTCAAAGCCGCCCTGCACGCTTGCAGAACTTTGACCCGCGCGAATCGTAAAATCTGCAAGGTTTGAAATCGCCAGCGTCGGGGCTTTTCCCTGCATCACACGCGGCATCGTTTGCGTCATCGAAACAGCGCGGAAAAGACTGCTCTCTTGATCACGTTTGCTTTGCAGGTAGCGATTCAGCCAACCATCAGGCGTTGATTTCACGCCCGGCGTCGCGGACTCCATGTAGTCCTGAGCATCGAAGTGCGAACGCGTGTTGTCCGGCGAGCCGGCTGCGTGAACGATCGCGAGACGCTTTGAGTCCCACAAAGATTTGAAAGCGCCAAGCGATGGGTGCAGGCCAAAAAACCCGTCCAGGTCAATCCCTGACTCCGCATTGCCCGCCGCAGGTCTGGGAATCGCAATCGATGGCCGCAGCTCATAGTACGCACGTTCGCCAAACGGGACCACCATGTTCAGGCCATCAACCGCGCCCCGTTGAAAAATCGCGATCATCGTTTTGCGCCTGCCACCAGTCATGCGCTCGCGCGTCTGCGCAAAGACGGTCCGTTGTAAGAACGAGGGCGCGGCATTCACCAGACCGAAACTTGCCAGCGCCAGGCCACCTGATTGGATAAAGAATCGTCTGTCCATAACGCCTCGTGAATCGTAAATCGTAAATCGTGAATAGTAATTCGTGAATCGTAGACCGTAGATCGTGATCGCGGTTTTTCTATTTACGATTCACTATTTACGATTTACGATTTACTGCCTTTGAAACTCCGGCGAACCCAGAATCAGGCCAACCATTTTAGTGACCGGATCGGTGATGTTTGCATCCGCGCGCGCCAGCTGCTGCTGCCGTGCCGGACGTCGGTCCACCATTTCACCCTGCGGGCCATTTATATCCATCCGCGCAGGCGCCGCCTCGGGTACAACTAAAGCTGTCTGATCATTG
>JBDUCB010000105.1:0-10029 GCA_040003695.1 bacterium | reverse complement strand
GGTTTTCCGCTTTTGAATTAAGGCAATGCTCGATCGAAACGACGCCTGGGAATTGTTGTGTCAGTACACAAAAGGTGACAGCCTGCGCAAGCACGCGTTGGCGGTTGAAGCAGCAATGCGCGCGTGCGTCAAGCGATACGGTGGTCCCGGCGACGATGAAGATGAGTGGGGACTGGTGGGACTGCTTCACGATTTTGACTACGAAATGTTTCCTGCGGCCGAGCAGCACCCGTTCACCGGTGCCAACATCCTTTGCGGCCGCGGCTATTCCGAACGCTTCATTCGCGCCATCATGGGCCACGCTACCTACACGGGCGTGCCGCGCGACACCGCAATGGCGCGCGCGCTTTTTGCGACCGACGAATTGTGCGGCTTCCTCGTAGCCTGCGCGCTGGTACGGCCAGCGAAGAGCCTTGACGACTTAGAAGTGTCTTCGGTGAAGAAGAAGTTAAAAGACAAAGCGTTTGCGCGTTCTGTTAATCGAGACGACATTCGACAGGGTGTCGAGGAATTGGGTGTTGACATGGACGAGCACATTCGCTTCGTTATCGACGCGTTGCGGCCGGTGCAGGAACAAATTGGGTTGAAACGCGGCGCACAGACGACTGCGGATGATTCAACCAAACCCGCCTAAGTTGCATGCAAAACAGGTTGCGGCTGGATCGGGCGTTTGCGCGAAGTCGCGATAGACGCAAGCAGAAAGATTGCCAAAATCAAGATTAGAGAAATAATCGCGGTCAACGCCGCTTGAAGCTTTCTGCGGCGCGCTGTGTGACGGTAGACGAAGATCGAGGCGACTAATGTGGCCACGATAGGCAAAAGAAGGGTTGAGAGCACCACTACGCCAGGCTTCATCAGCGGCGCCAGCGATGAAAATACAAAAAGAACAATCCCTATTGCACAACCTGCGCCGACCATGGCGGCTATCAGCGAGGCCAGAAACACCAGCTTAGGTCGCATGAATTCTTAGGTTCCTTCGAAGGCGGCGGTCGCAGCGGATTCGCTCACTTAGCAGTAAATCGAAAATGCGGCCCAAGCATAACACAGCATTTCAATGCCCGCTCTGTGGCGCGAATTGCTGGGGTGTTGGTTCGTTTGCCGTTGCAAGTTCATCTCATTAGCCCCTGGCGTCAGCCAGGGGTTAAGGTGAGCCCAGCTTAATCCCTAAACCGTTTCAACGATTTAGAATCTGAAACCGTTTAAACGGTTCGCGCGAGATCGTTGCCAACGCTATCACCGCACCAAAGTGCGGTGCTACTGAGATTTCAAACTGGACCAGTTCGAAGCTGCTAGTTTGCGAAGTAGCCTGACAGCTTGCGTTATACTGCAAATATGGTTACCAGAAGCGCACTGATTTACCTGTCCCGCCAGGAATGGCTAAAGGAGTTTGCCGCCCATTTCCGTCCTTTCAAAAAACTGACAACCCGCTTTGTCGCCGGAGAAAACATCGACGAAGCCGTTGCCGCCATACGCGAACTGAACGCCTATCACTGTTCCGCATCCTTTGATCATCTGAATGAATCTGTTGCCAATCCCGCGGAAGCCGAGGGCGAAGTCAAAGAGTATCGAAACATCCTGGCGCGGATCGACGAGAGCGGCATCAATTCAAACGTCTCCATTAAGCTAACGCAGTTTGGTCTCGAACTTGATCCCGAGCTGGCTTACAAAAATGCGCACGCAGTTGTTGCAGACGCTGCCCGCCGCGATAATTTTGTGCGTGTCGATATGGAAGGCTCAAACGTTACTCAGGCAACCATTGATATCTTCAAAAGACTACGCGCTGAGTTCGGTCTGAACGACGTTGGGATCGTTTTGCAGTCCTACTTGCGACGCACCTATCAGGATGCGCAGGAGTTGGTGAAGTTGCCGGCGCGCATCCGCATCTGCAAAGGCGCCTACAACGAGCCGCCAGAAGTTGCGTTTCCTGATAAGAAAGATACAGATGAAAATTACGTGCGGGTGATGGAGGTGTTGCTTTCGAGCGGTGTCTATCACGGCATCGCGACACACGATCCGCACATGATTGACGCGACCATCGCCTTTGCGCAGAAGCAGGGAATTGGCAAGGAAGCTTTCGAGTTCCAAATGCTTTACGGCGTGCGGCGCGATCTGCAGCGGCAACTGGCGAAAGACGGATATAACATGAGAGTTTACGTGCCGTATGGCAAACACTGGTATCCTTACTTCATGCGGCGTCTGGCGGAACGGCCAGCGAACATCTGGTTCGTGCTGAAGAACCTGCTTAAAGGTTAGTTGGGGATAGCGGTCGTGGAACTGATCTCGCTTCTCTGCGCCGCCACTGCGTTCTCTGCGTCTCGGCGGTAAAGGTGTCCGGCGCTAACCGCGGAGTCGCAGAGGACGCAGAGGCTACGCAGAGAAAGCAAATGAAAGTAGGTCGTCTCCGCGCAAACTAACGGTTTGCGATAAAAGGAACGCTCTATGGATAACCTTATTTGGATTCTGTGGTGCATACTTGCGGCCGTCCTGATTGTGGCCGAAGTTTTTACCTCAGGTTTTGTGCTGTTGTGGTTTGGCATTGGTGCCCTGGCTGCCGCATTTGCGGGCATTGTTGGCATTCATAACCTGGGTTTGCAGTTCATTATCTTTGCAGTCGTTTCAGTTGGTTTGACCCTGGCTTCACGCACTATTTTTCTCAACTATTTTTCACGTGAGCATAGCGGCGATTCACTGCGTAGCGGCGTTGACTCGTTGCCGGGAAAGATCGGCACGGTAGTTTCTTCAAGCCGGGGAGCCATGCAGGAAGGCGCAGTCAAAGTTTTTGGTTCAACCTGGACTGCTTATCCAGCTGCGGGAGAATCGGCGTTAGAGGCCGGCGAGCGCGTGCGTGTTGAAAGCGTTGAAGGCGCATCAATCTATGTGCGGCGCATCGATGAAGGACCTGACTGGAGAGCAAAAGAGCTGAAGTAGGACAGATGTCCGTCCGTTTGTTGAAGAGTCAAATACGTTGAAAGAAAAAATAAGATTTTCCATTTGTTCATTTCTCATTTACCATTTTTTCATTTCGCTCTGGTTGATAGTCTCTTGAATTCAGTCAAGCCGAATTCGAGAAGAACGTTTCGTGAAGTTGAAATGAAAAATGTGAAATGGAAAATGGAAAATGATAAATCTGCTTTTTCTTTCCAGTTACGTTAGGGGGGATGAGGGGCAGAACAGGAATGTCTGTGCTAGCGCGGCTCCGTATCGGACTCGTAATTGTCGTCGAGGGTCTTATCTTCTTCGAGGGGTGGCAGCTCGATGGTGATGCGGTCGCTGGCTGGTTCTTCTAGTTCATCGCCGCTGAAGCGCGCGAGGATCACGGTAATATTGTCCTCTCCACCGCGATTGTTGGCTTCAGCAATCAACTCGTCACAGGCCTTTGAAAGATCCTCCTCATTGCTCGACACGATGTTTTGAATATCTTCCGAGCGCAGCTTTCCTGACAGGCCATCGCTGCATAGCAACAACATGTCACCGCGGCGCAAACGTATGCGTCCCGTAACCGGCGTCACGTCGCCCTGAGCGCCGAGCGCCTGAAGAATCACGTTGCGAAACATGTGCGTTTCGGCTTCGGCCTCACTGATCTGGCCCACGTCGACAAGCTGTTGGACCAGTGATTGATCTTTGGTTGCGAGCCGAATTTGACCTTTGCGAATGATGTAGCCGCGGCTGTCGCCTACCTGTACGAGGTCGAGAAAGTCTCCATGGATTGCGGCGCCGGTGAAGGTTGCGCCCATGCCCGCGCAACGCGAGTCCTCCTGGCTGCGATTATGTATGGCGCGATTGGCGTAGACTGTGGCGTGCTTCAGGCATTCGACTAGCGGCGCTTCCGGATCACAGCCATCCTCAGAATCGCTGCCCATGATCATGTCGCGCACCGAATCCACAGCCATGCGGCTGGCAACGTCCCCGGCAAGCGCGCCGCCCATACCATCCGAGACAACGAGCACCAGGCCCTTTTCGCCCAGCTCAAAGTTTATTAACTCGACAGGCGCGCTGTTGCCATCAGATCCGGTCCATGTTGTTTCCCGCGAAAGCTCGAGAACGAGGAAATTGTCCTCGTTACCGCGGCGGACCCGGCCCACATCCGATTTTGCATGCAACTCAACATTCATAGGCAAGTGAAGGCGATTCAGGAAAAGTCTACGAGATTCTACCCCTACCGAAGTTTAACTGTCACTGCCGATTGTGCGGCAGGCAACGGTTTGCGTTACAAGAACTTAATTAAGCGATTGTCAGATTCAAGCACCATTTAGCGCCTGATCAAGGTCTGCAATTATATCATCCGTGTCTTCTAATCCGACTGAGACTCTCACCAGACCATCCGTAATGCCCAGCCGTTCACGCTTGGCTGCATCAACCGACGCGTGAGTCATCGTTGCCGGATGTGATATCAAAGTCTCGACGCCGCCAAGACTTTCGGCCAGCGTGCACAACTTTACCGCTTCGAGCACGGCGCGCGCCGCGGCAAGCGAGCCTACGTCAAACGCCACCATGCCGCCAAAGCCGCGCTGCTGTCGCTTGGCGAGTGCGTGCTGTGGATGGGACGCCGAACCCGGGTAATAAACTTTTCTTACTTTCGGATGCTCTTCGAGAAAAGCCGCTACCGCGCGACCTGACTTATCGTGCTGCTCCATGCGCAAGGCCAGCGTCTTGGTGCCGCGCATCACAAGCCATGAATCAAGCGGCGAGAGAATCGCGCCGGCGCTGTTTTGAATAAACCCGATCCATTCCGCATCGGTTTCGTCGTTGAGCACTACGACGCCGCCGATGCCATCCGAATGGCCGTTCAAATATTTTGTGGTGGAATGGACCACGATGTCTGCGCCAAATTCAAGGGGCCGCTGCAAGTAGGGCGACATGAAAGTGTTGTCGCAAACGACGCGCGCCCCTGCGCGATGTGCAATCTCAGAAACCTCTTTCAAATCTGTAACGATCATTACCGGGTTCGTCGGCGTCTCGATAAAAACCATTTTGGTATTGGGTCGCATTGCCGCTTCCACGTTTAGCGCTTCCGACGTATCCACGAAATCAAACTCGATGTTGTAGTTTGCCAGCACCCGCGTAAACAGTCGAAAGGTGCCGCCATAGGTGTTGTCGGAAACAACGACGTGTTCGCCTGCTTTTATCAATCGCAGCGTCGCATCGATCGCGGCCATGCCTGAGGCGAAAGCAAAACCAAAGCGCGCGCCTTCGAGCGCGGCGATGTTTTGCTCCAACGCGCTACGTGTGGGGTTTTGCGTGCGCGCGTATTCGTATCCTTTGTTCTTGCCAAGCCCTTCCTGCGCGTAAGTTGAAGTTTGATAAATCGGAACCGTTACTGAGCCGGTTGCCTGGTCTGGTTCCTGGCCGCTGTGGATAGCTATAGTTGCGAAACCCATATCAATGAATCGTAAATCGTAAATCGCGATTAGTAAAATGCGCCGGGTTAATTAGGTGATTCGTTGGCCGTTAGGAGTGCGGGATAATGGAGCGAGGCATGTTAGCCCGCCACTTGAGTGGTGTCAATTAGAGGGCTTCGATACGAATACGGTTGATCTTCAACAGGATTTCCTTGCGCCGCCTTGCGTCTCCTGTGAGTGCCTTTCGATGGTTTACCGCAAACTGCGACTCGTTGAGCGCAATGGCATCCACGTTTACTAGGGCCGCGGTGCTCGCATCGTTGACACTCGCTATCGTGGCACGTTAATCTGTTATCCCGTGAATCGCACGGGTCCAAATCCTCTAAACAACCCCAAAACAAGAGTAGTCGCAATAATCCCCACTCGCTACGAGTCGGTGCGTCTGCCCGGCAAAGCCTTGCTTGAGATCGCTGGAAAACCGATGATTTGTCTAGTTGTCGAGCGCGCGCTCGCCAGCCAAAATGTCGAGCGAGCAATCGTTGCTACTGACGATCAGCGCATATTCGCCGCAGTTGAATCAGCCGGTTACGAGGCGGTCATGACCCGCGAGGACCATGCGAGTGGAACGGATCGCATCGCCGAAGTAGCGGCTGCTTTACCTGACGCGGAAATCATTGTGAACGTGCAGGGTGATGAACCTTTGATTTCACCGAGGACCATTGACCGGGCCGTCGCTGAGTTGATAAACGACACGCGCGCCGGAATCGTTACGACATGGGAACCGATGGAATTCGCGGCCGACGTTTTCAATCCGGATATTGTAAAGATCGTCGTCGATGATCGCGGCCGTGCTGGCTATTTTTCACGTTCGCCGGTGCCTTACCCTCGTGACGCCGCGCGCTTGCATGGAAGTTTGGCGGCGGCGCTTGGCAATGACCCGTCATTGCTGTCGCACTTCCGCAAGCACACCGGGCTATATGTCTATCGTCGCGAAACGCTAATGGAGTTTACCGCTTGGCCACAGTCGGAATTGGAACGGCTAGAAGCGTTGGAACAGCTACGAGCATTGGCGCATGGAGTAGAAATAAAAGCCATCGAGGCATCGTCGCGATCGATTGGAGTCGATACTGAAGAAGATTTGCAGCGCGTCAGGGCGATTGTTGAAAAGAGGAGTTTCGATTTTGGCGGATTTCGCGATCCGAAAAATGAATCCGCAGATTACACAGATTCCGCAGATTCGCGATAAGCCCCGAGCATGGAGTTCGTCTGAAACAGTAGCCAGTAGGCAGTAGGCAGAGAGCAAAGAGCGGAAATTAAAAGGAGTTGGCAATGCCGAAATATATTTTTGTAACGGGCGGCGTGGTTTCGAGTTTGGGAAAAGGGCTGGCTGCTTCTTCAATCGGCTGCCTGCTCGAAGCGCGCGGCTTAAAGGTCGCGCTGATCAAACTCGATCCCTATATCAATGTTGACCCCGGCACCATGTCGCCGTTTCAACACGGTGAGGTGTTCGTTACTGACGACGGCGCCGAGACAGATCTCGACCTGGGCCACTACGAGCGCTTCACGCATGCCAATCTCTCGCAGGCGAATAATTGGACCACCGGCAGGATTTATCTTTCAGTGATCGAAAAAGAGCGGCGTGGCGATTATCTCGGCAAGACGATCCAGGTGATCCCGCACGTTACCAATGAGATCAAAGAAGCAGTTCGGGCAGTGGCGGAAACAGACAACGCAGATGTGGTCATCGTCGAGATCGGCGGCACAGTCGGCGACATTGAGTCACTGCCATTCCTGGAAGCCATCCGGCAAATGGGTAATGAAGAAGGCACCGGCAACACGCTTTTCGTTCACGTCACCCTCGTACCATTTATTGCTGCAGCCGGCGAACTGAAAACAAAACCCACGCAACATTCGGTCAAGGACTTACGCGAAATTGGTATTGCTCCCGACATTCTTCTATGCCGCTCGGACCGGCAGCTGTCTTATGATCTGCGCTCTAAGATTGCGCTGTTCTGTAACGTGAAAGAATCCGCGGTCATCAGCGCGCAGGACGTCGATACGATCTACGACGTGCCGCTGGCGTTTCATGAACAAGGGCTTGACGAATTGATCGTGACGCAACTTGGCCTGGGCGCGCGAGCGGCACAAACTGATTTGTCCGAGTGGCGCGATCTGGTAGGAACAATCCGTCAACCTGCCGGCGGCCACGCGTCGAACGCGATCGTCGGCAAGTATGTTGAGCTGGAGGATTCGTATAAGTCGCTGCGCGAAGCGCTGACACATGGTGGCGTCGCAAACAAACTACGGGTCGATGTGAAATGGATTGAGTCGGAAGAGCTGATGGACGACGATTACGAATCACGCTTGCGCGACTTTGACGCAATCCTGGTTCCGGGAGGGTTTGGCAAACGCGGCATCGCCGGCATGATTCGCGCGATCACCTATGCGCGAAAAAGCAGCACGCCATATTTCGGCATCTGCCTGGGAATGCAGACGGCGTGTATTGAGTACGCCAGAAATGTGTGTGGTCTGAAGGACGCGGATTCTACTGAGTTCGACAGCGAGACACCGTACCCCGTGATCTTCAAACTGCGTGATTTGATAGACGTGGAAGAGTTGGGCGGCACCATGAGGCTGGGCGCCTGGCCGTGTAATCTTGCCGAGGGTTCACTGGCTGGCGAGATTTACGGCAGCGACGAAATCAGCGAAAGGCACCGGCATCGTTACGAGTTTAATCCTGAATTTCGTGAAAGCCTTGAACGCGCCGGGCTGGTTTTTAGCGGCGTTTCTCCCGACGGAAAATTTGTGGAAATTGTCGAGCTATCGCGTGAAGAGCATCCGTGGTTTTTGGGTTGCCAGTTTCATCCTGAGTACAAATCAAAACCGCTCAGCGCCCATCCGCTGTTTGCGTCATTCGTGCGGGCCGCATACGAGAACCGGGTTCGAAATGAAACGTCGATGGACAAAAACGGCGAGCCGGAAGTTTTGATTCCCGAGCGCGCAAACGTAACCAGCGCCGATTAGATTGCCGTGGTAACGCAAACTGTTACTAAACGCTATTAGTTTTGGCACAAATGTGCGCGTGCTTTCGATAAACCGGGGCTGCAAGTGCATCTCAATCTGTTTTGCGAGATAATTCCACCGCTTCTCCCCACTGTCGAGTTCATATGCTGCAATGCCCAACATGCGGACGGCGCTACTCCTCGGACTTTGAAATCTGTCCTGAGGACCAGTCGCCACTTCAGGCTGATACTACAAATGCCGAGCCGCCTCCCACCGATCCTTTGCTTGGACACACACTCGACGATAAATACCGGCTCGATGCGCAACTCGGAGTTGGCGGCATGGGCACGGTCTATCGCGCGCGCCACCTGCTGATTGACCGGCCAGTCGCGGTGAAAGTTTTGAATCCGCGTTTTGTTGAAGATGAAGCCGCGCGCACCCGGTTTCAAAGAGAAGCCAGAGCAGCCGGCCGACTGCAACACACAAACGCGGTTACCGTCACAGACTATGGCCAAACGCAGGATGGTTTTGTCTACATCGTGATGGAACTGCTCGAGGGCCGCACGCTACGCGACATTCTTGCGAAGGAAGCTCCCCTGGAAGCGGCGCGTTCCGTCTCGCTAATGCTGCAAGTCTCGGCGGCGGTCGCAGCGGCTCATGATGCCGGAATCATCCATCGCGATCTGAAGCCGGCGAACATTTTCATTGTGCAACGCGCCGAAATTCCTTCACTGGTAAAGGTGTTGGATTTTGGGATCGCCAAACTGGCTGCTGAATCGCTTGAAGAGGACGAACCAAAGGCATTGACGCAAGTCGGAGCGATGATCGGTACGCCACGCTACATGTCGCCCGAACAATGCCACGGCGCAGAACTGACGCCGGCTGCCGATGTCTACAGTCTGGGCGTAATTCTTTATGAAATGCTGACGGGCACGGTGCCGTTTAGTGGTTCGACCCCGCTGGCGATCGCCATGAAGCACACCTCCGAATTGCCGCGGCGGCCACGCGAATATGTTGCTTCGATTCCACCGGCGTTGGAAGAAGTGGTGTTGCATGCGATGGAAAAAAATCCTGAGGATCGCCCGGCGAATGCCGCGCTGTTTCGCCAGGAATTACTGGCAACTGCTGAACGCCTCGGACTTGAACACGCAGCCATAACCAGCTCGCCCAACATCGAGGCGTTGCGCAGCGTGGGCACGGAGTCGCCGTCAGGTCGATTGGTTATAGATATTTCTAAACTGCGCGAGAGCCGCGCCGCCAGCAGTGATGCAAATGAGATCACTGTCGTTAGTCCTTCCGTTTTGGCCGCCGCTGGCATACCGGTGGTTGCCGAACGTTCACCACTGCCAGCGAACAATCGTTCCTTTTCGCGCCTGTCAGTCTCATTCACAAACCGATCAACAAAACAACTGATGATGATCGCGGGGGCAATTGCGGTGGTGCTGGCGCTTGCGCTTGTTCTCGTTGCCGTAAGGTCTCGTGGTCCAGCTCCGGAAGCGACTGCGGTGGCCACTCCCAGTTCCAGTCCGACTCCTGATCCGTCACCATCGCCAGTTGCGTCGCCATCCCCGTCGCCTAAACGCGAAGGGCGGAAGGCCCCTGCAAAAAAGGAATCACGCGGCGATTCAGTTTTGAAGAAACTCAAGCGTATATTTAAGAACCCGTTTTAGGCAGATTCCGATTCGCG
>JBDUCB010000331.1:0-2987 GCA_040003695.1 bacterium | reverse complement strand
AAACTTCGTAGTAAGCCGGTGATCCTCAAGGATTCCTTCTTACCAATTGCAGCTCAACCTTTTTCAAAACCGAAACTTCTGGGGAGCCACTACACCTCATTGCCATTCTCGTGCCGCGCATGATCATCCAGCGGTCAGCTTGTGCTAGCGGTTCATAATGCCAGTTATTATCGAGCGCAAGATTCTTATGTGCATTGAAAGATTGCTGGCAAGGAGAGAACGACAATAACCACGCTTCTATCTCTTCAGATAGCGACGGTATCTGTTTAGATAGCGCCAGCTCCACTTGCTACCAGGCTGGACATTGACGCGTTGCCTATTGCGGCGGACTGGAGGGGCGCGTACACTTGGGCACTCCAAACCAGAGTCCACTCAACTCGGATGAACCCGCGACTCACAGCCATTGCCGGAAGACTCAAAGGAGCTGTCTTCTCGATCGAAGACTTTCCCGTGGTGATTGGGCGCGAGACGGCGGCTACGCTCTGCCTTGCCGATGCCTCGGTTTCGCGCCGTCATACCCAAATCGACAAAGAGAATGATCAATTTGTAATTCAGGACCTCGAAAGTCTTAACGGCACCTTCATCAACGACGTTCCCATCAAGCGACGCACACTTCAGCATGGCGATCGCGTGCGCATTGGAGATTCGCAGTTTCTGTTTTTGCTGCACGAGAGCGACACCGCCGCGCTGTCAACCAGTATTCAATTTGACGACGGGCATGTCGCCAGCGGCTCGACCTTGCAGATCAAGTTCAATGACGCGCTTTACCTGATGGCGCGCGACCTCAGCGCGCTGATGAAGATCAGCACGACCATCAATGCCATTCGCGGCGTTGAAGAACTTAGAAAGACATTGCTCGAATTATTGTTTGAGGTGGTACCGGCAGAGCGTGGGGCCGTTCTGCTCACGGTCGAGCATGCGAACAATGACGAGTTGGAGTTTGCTTCCGTTTTCGCTTTGCACCGGCACCGCGGAGCTGATCGGTCGATCAGGATAAGTCGAACAATAACCAAATCGGTTTTACAGCGGCGAGAGTCCCTTCTGATAGCTAACCAAACGGATGCCCCAGGTTTTGAAAGCGAAAGCCTGGTGCGCGATCGGCCACACTCGATCTTGTGTGTGCCGCTGATAATGCTCGATCAGCCAATTGGTGTGATCTACCTCGATACTAGCGAGCCAGACGTCGAATTTGACAAGGACCACTTGCAACTGGTGACGGCGATCGCAGCGATTAGCGCGGTGGCGATTGAAAATGCACGGCACATCGAATGGCTTGTTAGCGAGAATCAGCGGCTGATTGCCGATTTCAATATCGAGCACAACCTGGTTGGCGAGAGTGAAGCCGTACGCGACGTGTTGCAGTTTATTTCCAAAGTTGCGCCCACGGATTCGACCGTACTGTTGTCCGGTGAAAGTGGCACGGGAAAGGAACTGGCGGCACGCGCAATTCATCAAAACAGCAAGCGAGCTAATAAGCCTTTTATGGGTGTCAACTGCGCAGCGCTGGCTGAATCACTACTTGAAAGCGAACTCTTCGGACATGAAAAGGGCTCATTCACCGGCGCGCTGGTCCAGAAAAAAGGCCGCCTGGAAGTTGCCGAAGGCGGCACAGTTTTTCTCGACGAGATAGGCGAACTATCGCCCGCACTTCAGGTGAAGTTGCTTCGCGTTTTGCAAGAGCGAGAGTTTGAGCGAGTTGGTGGAACAAAGGCAATCAAGTTGGACATCCGCGTGATCACCGCGACCAATAAGAATCTTGAGGAGGCCGTCAGCAAGGGAAGTTTCCGCCAGGACCTTTACTACCGACTGAATGTTGTAAGTTTGGAAATGCCGGCGTTACGGAATCGACAGGAAGACATCCCGTTGCTGGCAAATTATTTTGCGGCCAAGTATGGTGAGAAGTGCAATCGCCGCGTGTTGGGAATTTCGCCAGAGGCCCAGCGTCGTTTGGTGGCTTACGATTGGCCGGGGAATGTGCGGGAGTTGGAGAACGCAATCGAGCGCGCAGTAGTACTGGGAACTACCGAAAAAATCCTGCCCGAGGACTTGCCAGAGTCCGTGCTTGAAGCAGCTTCCATCGCTTCTGAGCCGACGACCAAATATCATGAAGCGGTAATGCAAACCAAGAAACAAATTATTCTCGGCGCAATGGCCCAGGCGAGAGGAAGCTATACCGAAGCCGCAAAGATTTTAGGAGTCCATCCAAATTATCTGCACCGGCTGATCCGCAATTTGAATCTTAAAGACCAGCTGAAGAAATAGATCATCCGCAGATTACACAGATGTCATAACCGCCTGCATTAGCGGGCGGGTGTCGAGTTAGCCATCCGCTAACGCGGATTGGTTCTGACAGGCTCGGATAGTCTGTTCCATCAAGGAGAGCAATGGCCGCTATTCTTACCGAAGACGAGTTTTCCAAACACGTGAACACGAAGTTTCGTCTTACCAAAGAAGGCGAGAGCCAGACCGAGTTGGAGCTTGCCGAAGTTAAGGGCTATGCCAAGAAAGCTGAGGAGCAAAGTGGGATGGAGCGTTTTTCTGTTTTCTTCGATGGGCCCGGCGACGTTCAACTAGCGCAAGGCGTTTATTCGATGAGTCACGATCAAATGGGCGAATTTGAAATCTTCCTCGTGCCCATCGCGCGCGACGAGCGCGGCTTTCGCTACGAAGCAGTTTTTAACTATTTCAAAGACAAATAAAAAGTGATGAGTGATGAGTAATGAGTGAAGAACAACGACCTCAGACTCCGTAATTACTCATCACTCAACACTCATCACTCATCACTCATCACTCATTACTTCTCGCCGAGGCGAGTATTTCATGTGCTTGTACGCACCAAGATCTTCGATCAC
This sequence comes from bacterium, assembly GCA_040003695.1. Classification (GTDB taxonomy): domain Bacteria; phylum Acidobacteriota; class Blastocatellia; order Pyrinomonadales; family Pyrinomonadaceae; genus PSRF01. The sequence goes on along the minus strand of JBDUCB010000331.1, from coordinate 135 downwards.
TACAAACCCCAGCCGCTCGTAAAAGCGATGCGCATTGTCATTGAGCACAAAGACCATGTGGCGCAGCGGCTTGTTAGCATTTGCCGCCTCATCAATCAATCGCTGTAAAAGGATCGTGCCCGCGCCGCGCTTCTG
>JBDUCB010000100.1:0-10111 GCA_040003695.1 bacterium | reverse complement strand
ACAACGTAACCGGAGACATACTCATCACCAACGCCGCGAAGTTATTTTCAGTCATTCCTCGGACTGGTTGGCTTCCTGGATATTGGTTTAGTCGCTTGCTATATCAAAAGAAAAGCGACCGGCGTCGAGCCGATCGCTTTTAGTAGGACAGGCATCCCTACCTGTCGTTGTTAACTGATCTGCTGACAGGCAAGAATGCCTGTCTTACGCAGGCAGGGATGTCTGTCCTGCGTTTTAGAAGTCCAACTTCAATCCAAACTGAAATTGCCGCGGATCAAATGCAGCGGTTGGGCGACCGAAGTAACGCCCATTCCCCGCACGCTTGTTGAACGCATTAACGTCGTCGAAGCGCGGAGAGGCTGCTGCCTGGTTGAAGCGGTTGAAGAGGTTGAATCCCTCGGCGATCGCTTCCAGCCGGAACCGTTCTCCCAGTCTGATAGTACGCGCTACGCGCATGTCAAACGATGAGTAGGATTCAGTGATACCGGTGTTACGTCCCAGCGTGCCGGACGTAAACGCCGGGGGAATGACCAGCGTCCCATCGGAAAGCACATTCGGACGGTCGGTTTGGCTGGTCTGGTCGTTATTGGAGTCGACTCCAGACAGAATGTTGAAGGGGCGGCCCGACGAGATCTCAAAAATTGGTGCGACGATGAAGTCGGAAAGGAAGCTGCGCCAACCGCCCGCGCCGCGCCAGGCGCCCGGGGACGCTGCTACGCCGCTAAATACGAAGCGGTGACGTTGGTCGAAGAGCGCGTCAGCGCGCTCAGCCCGCAAATTACCGGCGTCTTGCGGGAGTAGCAGCGTCTGCAAGTCTGACGAGTCGTCTATCGAATGTGACCAGGTGTAGGAGGCAAGGAATTGAAAACTGTTCGCGAAGCGCCGCTTTAGTTCGAAGCTCGCCGCGTTGTATAGAGAGTTGCCGTCGGAGACCTGCGCGTTGACGTCGCCATAAGTCGAAACGATGCCTGGCCTGGCCAACGCTCCGGTTGCAACTAAAACAGCATTGAAAACTGCGGGAGTCACTGCGCCGCCAGACACTGACTGCACGAAGAAATAGTTAGGTCCGCTTCGACGAAACAGATTTGCCGCGAACGGGCGAACCACAGCGCCGCGCGTAGTTACGGAAATCAAACCCGGGATGGGCTGGGCCACAATGTTGGCGCAAAGTGTTGGGTCGACCGACAAAGTGTCGCCGGCGTTTGTCGGTTGCGTGCCGTTGCAGCGCACGTAGTTCTGAATGAGCAGGGCGTTGTTTACGGGATTCAGATTAGTCGGGTGCGGCAGGTGATGCGCGCCAACGAAGATCCAACTCGCTGTCAACGACATGTTGTTCGTCAGCTTGCGTTCGACGCTGACGTTTGCCTGGTTTGCATAGGCGAACTCAAAAGTTTTGGAAACGGGCAATGGAAAAGGCAAGGCTGGACCAAAACCCGGAAATGTTTGGTCATTGAAACGTTGCCGGCCTCGTTGGTAGTCGGTACCCACTGCTACGCCTGGCGTTACGAATGGTCCGAACGGGCAAACCTGGCCCGGCACACAAACGGTCCCCTGAAAGATTTGCGCCGCGTTGAGATTGTTCCTTGGATCGGGTAGGCCCGGCACGGCAACGAACTGCTGCTGCTGAACATTGTCTGCAATATCGGAGTTGAAGCCGATTGCCAGAAGCGGATGGTCGTAAAAGATCCCGTAGGCTGCGCGTAGCACCGTCCGGCCATCGTTCTTCAAATCCCACGCCATGCCGATCCGCGGCGCGATGTTATTTTTGTCGCGCGGGAAACCCTGCTGTACGTTGAAAAAGTCCTGAACATTCTGGTTGTCCGCAGCGGTAAGCGCGATATGAGAAAGCGGATCAGTAAAAGGACTCGGTGCAATCTGCTGTGTTTGCTCGTAGTCGTAGCGCACGCCGTAGTTCAGCGTGAAGTTCGGACGGACCTTCCAGGAATCCTGCGCGAAGGCGGCGTAGGGTCTGTTTCCCAGGCTACTGAAGGGATTGCCGAAGCCCTGGACATAGTTACCGGGAACGCCAAGTCCATATTGCTGGACGGGCGTGAAGTCCGGCGGAGTTCCCGGAAATCCAAGTGGAGCGGCGCTCTGTCCGCCAAAGTTATAGACGCCGGCAAAGTTCAACTCAAAGATCGCATTGATATGAATGAAGGCTACGTCCCCACCAAACTTGAAGCTATGGTTGCCCTTAACCACGTTCAAACTGTCGGTCCATTCATAACGCGTCTCGGTGCGGATAACAGGCGAGAATAGCTCGCGGCCGAAAAACGCGGCGCCAGAAATGTTGACGGCAACCGCGTCACCATTTTGCGAATGGAACGTGGCGCGACGTTCGCCGAAATTGAATCTTAATTCGTTAACCATGCTGCTCGACAAGGTCGACGTCAAACTGGGAACCACTGAAAAGTCGCGCAGCCTTTGAATTCCTGTTCGAGAAAAGTCGTTCTGACCTATCGCCTGGTTCTGCGATTCAGATTGAATACCGGTAATCCGGCTGGGGTTGTAACCAAACCGGAAACTGAATTGATGATCTTTTGTGATTAGATGATCGAGGCGTACTGAATTGAAAGTGGTTCTTTCCGTGACTGGAAAAATCCTGGCCAGATCGTTGAGCGGGCGAAAAGCGATGAACTGTCCAGCGGCGTTTGTAGTTCCCACCGGCACCGGAGCCCCTGACAAAATAAAACGCGAGCCGATAGTGCCGCCTGGCAGGATTGGGCTAATCGCGGGACATACACTGCCATCGTTTGGGCTGGACAGAGGGTTGGATCCAGTAAGTCCGGTTGAGCCACCGCTGGAAGCAAAAAAGGCGTAAGCCCTGGCTGCGCAGACTGCGGGTCCTGTGCCTGCCGCCAACAACCCATTTATATATGCGGCTTGTTGGGGCGTTATGTTGTTGAAGGTCCGCGCTACGGGATTGAGGAAGATTCCGGGACCTGCGGGGATTACCGGAATCGTAACCGAAGCATTCAGACCCTGAGCAACATTGCTCGTAAAGAATCCCGATTCGTTGCGGCGGCGCTGTTCGAAAGCAAAGAAGAAGAACGTGCGATCGCGATCGAATGGCCCACCAAGGGTAACGCCGTATTGAGTTCGCCTAAATGCTGGTTTCGCGACTGGCGCAAACGCATTTCGAGCCTGGAAGCTTTTGTCGCGGAGGAAGCCAAAGATGTTGCCGTGCAAATCGTTAGTGCCGCTCTTTGTAACAACGTTTACGACGCCGCCGGCAGAACGCCCAAATTCAGGCGCAAAGGAATTGGTTACAACCTGAAATTCCTGCACTGCCTCCTGACTGACCGTCGATCGTGCCGCATTCACCGAGTTGTCCGTATTGTCTGCGCCGTCAACCTGCACCAGATTTGAACGGCCGCGCTGGCCGCCAAAGTTCAAGCCGGTCGTGGGCGCTGGTCCAATCGGGCGACCATTGTCGCGTCCGACAGTCGAAGTGGTCAGCGCAAAGGACAAATAGTTTCTTTCGTTGATTGGCAGATTATCGATGCGTTGCTGATCAATGGTGGTGGCCACGGATGTCTTGGAAGTCTCCACCAGCTCCGCGGTCGCTCCGGAGATCGTAACGACCTCGCTAACCTGTCCGACCTCCAAAGACACATCCAGATCCGCGCGCTGCCCGACTGTTAGTTTTATACCCGGCAAAACAGCCTTCTTAAAATTAGAAGCTTCAACGCTTACCTCATACTCTCCCGGAGGGAGATTAAGGATCTGATAGTAGCCTTCGTCGTTGCTGGTGGCGTTTTTGGTTGTGTTAGTTGCAGGATTCTTGGCGGTCACCGTTGCGTTTGTCACTACGGCGCCGCTCGGGTCTTTGATGAAACCCTGAAGGTCAGCAGCGTTGGACTGTGCCTGACCAAACGCGACGCTCGCGCCCAGGAGAGCGGAAATGACTACGATCAAGAAGGTGGTTATGCGAATGGAAGTCTTCAGCGAGTGCTCAGAGGACGCAAACATCATTTCATTCTCCTTAAGGTAAGAGCAGACTCGGTTAAATGAGTGAACTGTCAATTAAACGACTCGCGCCGCACCGATAATTGTGAACTACCGCAGAGTTCTGGGCGGCGCGTAAGTCTGGGGAGCGATCCGGTCGTCTTAGTCACGACCTTTGAGAAAGGCGCCGGAGCGCCCGTGGACGAAAATGCTCAGCCCTTTTACTCCAAAAAGTGCCTGTCTGGCAAGCATTTCCTGTTTGGTAGTGTCTTAAATTCGGTTTCTCTGCGCGATCTCCGCGGCCTCTGCGTCTCTGCGTTGAAAGAGGCACAAAAGCGTTCACCGCAGAGACGCCAAGCGCGGAGGGGCGCAGAGAAATTCAAACTAAGACACACCCTGTTTTGCTGGCGGGATGCGGCCGATGATTGGCTGAGATCAACTGAGCGAGGCGCGCGCTTCACCGCTATTTGCATGGCGCGTGGCGTGCGCAAGTTTGCGTCGCAACCGAGTGCTGGAACCGAAGAACATGATGGCAGTCTCGGCCAGGTAGGGCACAAAAGCCGCACGGCGAAGCATGCCGGAAACGCGCAGACGCGAGTCGAACCTTTTTGTGTATTCGCCTTCGTATTCTTTAGCGAGCAACTCAACTGTTTGTGCACCCCTCAGAAATCGCAGGTGCGCCGCTATCGTTTCGGCAACGACCTCGCCACTCTCCAGCGCCATCAACATGCCGCTGCCGGTAAATGGATCGATGAAGCTTGCGGCATCGCCGATGGCCAGTAGCCCATGTGCCGGCGTTAACGTTTTGCGGCCAAAGCCTTCGAGCGACACGCTCAGCCAGGCAGAATGAAGTTTTGCATCACGGAGCGTTTCAGCGGCGCGCGCATTTCGCATTACGACTTCGCACAACACGCGGTCGGGAACGGAGCCACAACGGCGCACATCGCTCGCCGAAACAATAAAACAGAGATTGCTGAGACCTCCTTCGATTTGGCTCAGTCCGCCGTAGCCTCCGGGGTAGAAATAGATCTCGCAAGCACCCGGCGTGACGCGTGTGTTCTCCAGATGTGCCTTGAATGCCACCAACCCGGGTTTCCGTTTGCGCGAATCGATCTGCTCGCGATCAAAATGGCGGGCCAGGGCGCGGGTGCGTCCCGTCGCGTCAATTGTCACGCGCGCTCCATGATCATCTACGGCTTTCGAAGTTTTCACTTTCAAGCCCAACACAAAGTTGTTTTCAAAAGTCAGGGGCACAGCGTGCGCGTCTTCCAGCACAGTTACGCCCAGGGCCCCGGCGCGTTCGAGCAAGCGATGGTCCATCTCACTGCGACTGAGGCCGAGCGCATTCGCGCCTGAAGTGAACCACTCGCTGGGCACGGCAACTTTGTGGCCGCGTGCCGAGTAGAAGACAGTCTCGCCCAGGGATGACCCGCCGGCCGCGGTCATCTGATCGAGGACGCCGAGCTTGTGGAAATGAGCGAGGCACTCAGGCGAGATGAATTCACCGCATAGTTTGGCGCGCGGAAACTTTTTCTCTTCAACCAGCAAAACGCGGGCGCCATGGAGCGCGAGCCGAATGGCCGCGCTCGTGCCTGCCGGACCAGCGCCCGCGATCGCAACATCAAATGTGTTCGAAGAAGCGAAGCTCATAGTTGTTTGGGCAACATGCGGCTCAGCCGCCGCACGGTGCGGAAAGGCTCTGCCTTTCCGGCTGCTACGTTTACAAGAACGAGGAGGCTGTGCCTCCAGTGTTCGGAGGCTTAGCCTCCCCGATAGCATAGGTACCCCGATCGGAAAGGCGAAGCCTTTCCGCACTGTTGGGCGGCGAAGCCGCAAGCACCAGTCGATACGGGAAATGTCGCTCAACCTGAATATCTTCGAGCTGGGCATTTTGAGCGAGCTTCTTTAATTCATCCAGCTTGAAGCCTCGCAGGATTGAAAGTGCGCCATCTTCGCGTATCAAGCGATTATGGAAAAACAAACGGCCAATGGTGGTAAAAAAATAATACGAAATCGGATGACGATGGAGGTCAATAACAAATATGCGACGCGCCGCTACGCGACTTAGTTCGCGCAAGAGTTTTACGACCGCGCCGTCTTTGAAGTGATGTGTAAAGAGCGAACAGATTGCATAATCGAAAGAGTTGTCAGCAAATGGAAGTTGAAACGCGTCGCCGCGCATCGCATAAATCTCCGGAAACGCTTTCGACTCTTCGCCAATCGCTTCGGCGGAGCGTGCGTTAAGTTCTACACCGGTCAATTGGGCCTTTCGTTTCGTGCGCCGCGCCCAGCTTGCGATTACGCGCAACAGCTCTCCTGAGCCCGCGCCAACGTCGATTACCGAAAAGCTTTGCAAATTCGCCTGTTCGATTTCCTTGAGCAAGGAATCTTTCAAAGCCTGCGCATCGCCGAGCCAGCGATTGACTCGTTGCAGCTCGACTATGCAGCCCTCATATTCTTCGCTGCTGTAATCACCTTTATCAAGGTGCTCTAGTTCCAAACTGCGCTGGCGAAACTCATCGAACATGGAATCTATGATAGTGCGTTACCAGTCGGATAACCATCGTGGTACATTTTGGACAAAGGTGCAGTTACTCTGCGGCCCTTTGCGGGTTCTTTGCATCCTTAGCGGTAAAACGAAACCGCAAAGTTCGCCAAGCCGGCCGCAAAGTTACGCAAAGGAATGCTTCAGTATTCATTCTTAGAATTCTATGCGCGCCAACACCAGCTCTGCGGCCGAACAAATCACGAATCTGGCAAACGTCGGCGAGGCGGCGTCGCCAAGTTTCACTGGTCGCTCAGCTTCGTTTGCGTGTGGCGCAGTGGCCAGAGTTTCGCTACAGGTAGATGAGTCGCAGCACATCGTCGACGCAAAGTTCAAAGTCGTCGGTTGCACCGTGTTGGTGAACGCGTTGGTGGTTCTCACCGAGCAGGTCAAAAATAAAACGACCGCAGAAGCTGCTGCGCTGGCTGAAGATTTGGAAGCAATTGAGCGACGCCTAAGTGCCGAGGCTGCCGAGCGCGTTGACTGCGTGCTGCTGGCATCTGAAGCTGTGCTCGAGGCCATTCGTGCCTACAGCGATTCGGTGCGTGACCATTGGGAAGGAGACGATGCGCTTATTTGCACCTGCTTTGGCGTTTCAGAACGAACAATTGAGAGCGAGGTGCGGATTAAAAACCTAAACACGATTGCTGAAGTGACGCAGGCGTGTAATGCCGGGGCCGGCTGCCGCTCGTGCTACCCGTTGATTGAAGACATCCTCGAAGAGGTAAATCGTAAATGGTGAATAGTAAATAGGAAAACCTCGTGTTTGCACTCCCGTTGTTTAAAATGTTGTAGCAGAAATTCGCCCCAGTGCTATTCACCATTTACGAATCGCGGTCTTAATCTATTTACTATTTACGATTTACTATTTACCCGCAATGATCTATCTCGACAACAACGCAACCACGCGCGTCGCGCCGGAAGTCTTCGCGGCAATGCAACCCTATTTGACCGGTGCCTACGGCAATCCGTCTTCCGCCCACTCGCTGGGCCGGCGCATAAGAACCGCAGTTGAACACGCTCGCGAACAAGTTGCTGAATTAATTGGCGCTGCCAATTCGAGCGAAATCGTTTTCACTTCGTGCGGCTCGGAATCAGATAACTGGGCCATCGGCGGCTTTCTCGAGCAGAATCCCACCCGGCGTCACATCATAACCACACGCGTCGAGCATGAAGCAGTGCGCAATCTCTGCGAGCATCTCGCGCAAATCGGTTGCGAAGTGACCTGGCTGGAAGTAAACGAGAGCGGCGAGCTCAATCTTGATGATTTGCGGCAGGCTTTGCGACGGGACAGCGCAATAGTTTCCGTGATGATGGCAAACAACGAAACGGGCGTGTTGTTTCCTATCAAAGAGATTGGGAAGATCGTGCGCGAAAACTCTGATGCGGTCTTTCACGTTGATGGTGTCCAGGCGGTGGGCAAAATTCCGATCGACCTCAAATCTGTTGAAGTCGATCTGTTTGCTCTTTCCGGGCACAAGCTGCATGCGCCGCAGGGTGTCGGCGCACTGTATATTCGCGCCGGGCTAAAGCTGCCGCCGTTGATCATCGGCGGCGGACAGGAATCCGGTCGACGCGCCGGCACGTCCGCAGTTCCGAACATCGTTGGCCTTGGCGCGGCTTGCGAGTTAGCGAAGAGTTTTGACGAACAGCAAAAAATTGAAATGCTTCGCAACAAACTCGAAGACGAAATATTGAGAACGATTCCGAACGCGCGATTAAACGGCACGCCGGATCGCGCGAAGCGTCTGCCCAACACCGCAAACATTTCCTTTGAATACGTTGAAGGCGAAAACATTCTGGTGCAGCTCGATCAAGCCGGCATTTGCGTCTCGACCGGATCGGCTTGTCATTCAACCACGCGCGAATCTTCGCCGACACTGCGCGCGATGAATGTGCCTTACACCGCTGCTCAGGGATCGATTCGATTCTCGCTCGGCCGCTATAACACCGAAGAAGAAATTGATCAGACCCTGAAGGTGCTACCGGAGATTATCGGCAAACTCGTCGAGATGTCGCCATATGATAAGGAGCTCCGCGCGCTCGCGTCTGGCCGAAGAGCGGGGGCAAGCCCGCCTTCCAAACCACGAGCTGGTCAAAGTTGAGTTGCTGATTCTCGAGTTGAAGGCATTCAAGATTGGGCTAGCAAGTCAACAAGAGAGACTCTCAGGTCAGGAAGGTGGGCTTGCCCCGCTGTTTGGGCAACGAACTCTCCCTACAACTGCCCGCTTTAGTCGTCTCGGCTTTACTGGTAGAATTCATTCTGGACTAAGATACATCCCCGCTACATTCCAATCGACTCTCCGGAGTTTTCAATCGATGTCAGGTGAACAGTCCATCGCCAGTGAAGCGCCTTCCGTCGCGATAGCGAAAACTGCGTCGTCCCGCAAAGCGCGCGCGGACAAGGTAAGCCTGATGGAGACTGACGATTACGTTTGTATCGAGCCCTCCACGCCGCTTTTCAAAGCTATTCATGTAATGAAACAGGATGAAGGCGGTTGTGCGATAGTTTGCGCAGTAGACCGCTCGGTAGTGGGTATCTTTACCGAACGAGATCTTTTAACGAAGGTGGTAGGGCAAGCGGTCGACGAGAATGCTCCGGTGAGCAACTGGATGTCACCAATAGTCGCAACCTTGACGCCGGAAGCCACCATCGGTGACGCCGTCGCGATCATGAACGACAAAGGTTATCGCAATATTCCGCTGGTGAAAGACGGTAAGCTCGTTGGTTCCATCTCGGTCTTCGACGTGATTCGTTATCTCGCCGAAAGCTATCCGAAAACTACCATGAACCTGCCGCCGAATCCGCATCAGGTGATGGATAGCACCGACGGGGGGTAAATAGTAAATCGTAAATGGTAAATAGTAAGAACCGCCCTCTACCATTTACCATTCACCATTTACTTTCGTACGGAAGGGAAAGTTTTAAAAACAACATGAGCACTGTTATCGAACCCCCGGTAGAACAAGCAGAGAAACACCTTGAGGAAGTCGAAACTGTAACCATCCGCTTCGCCGGCGATTCCGGCGACGGCATGCAGTTAACGGGGACCCAATTTACAAACACGTCGGCGGTTGTCGGTAACGACATCTCGACCTTGCCGGATTTCCCTGCCGAAATTCGCGCACCCGCGGGCAGCTTGCCCGGCGTCAGCGGTTTTCAGTTGAACTTCTCGAGCCAGGACATCAAGACACCGGGCGACCAGCCCAGCGTTTTGGTGGCGATGAATCCGGCGGCATTGAAGGTGAACCTGCCCGACCTCGAAGAGGGCGGCACCCTGATAATCAACACCGACGGCTTTACGCCCGAGAATTTGAAGTATGCAAACTACGCTTCGAATCCGCTCGAGGATGGTTCGCTGGCCGGCTATCGCGTGCACAAATTGCCGGTGACGACGCTGAACATGAATGCGCTGAAAGGCAACGTTGCGCTCTCGCGCAAAGAGATCGATCGCAGCAAAAACTTTTTCGCGCTCGGCGTGCTCTACTGGCTCTACGACCGGCCGATGGAAAACACGCTCCACTGGATCACGAGCAAGTTTGGCAAGAACCCGGAGCTCGCGAAGGCAAACGAAATCGCCTTGCGGACCGGATACAACTTTGCGGACACCACCGAAG
>JBDUCB010000421.1:0-10132 GCA_040003695.1 bacterium | reverse complement strand
CTTGCTCCTTCTATTTGTACTTAATCGCGATTAAGTTTGGGGCGGGGGTAGGTTTTAGATCTAATACTCAATTGAGGGTCGCAAGGGTTGTGCCCTAGTCGCAACGCGAGAATTTGCGGCTTTGTTGGTTTTTTGGAGGGAATCGGTGCCGCGGGGGATGCACATCAGTACACTTGTGTACCTTTCGGCCTGATTGCAGCATCAGGTCGCGAAGTGTATGACGCACAAAACGAATTCTTCACTTAGTTCGGCGCGTAAACTGAGGAATGGTTTGACCTGCAGCAGAGAGTTTGATGAGTTGTTCGAGACGCTTCAGTCGTGTCTCTTCCTTCTTTGCGCTGACTACCCACCAGTTGGCGGCCTTGCGATATGAAGGTGGCTGTGCTTCGAAGAATTTCAGCGCGGGTTTATTTCGTCGCAGCTTGCCGGCATACGGTTCCACAAGTTCAGCGCTTCTTTGCTCGTAGGAATAAATTCCTGAACGGTTTTCCTTGCGCGCCGCAAACGCTTTTTCTCCGGCTGGCATGATGCGGCCTTGCTTCGCCAATTCATCAACGCGTTTGATGTTGACTGCGCTCCAGGTGCTCAAAGCTTTGCGCGGAGTGAAACGAATCGAATAACTGTCGTCGTCGATGCGGCGGCGAATACCATCAATCCAACCAAAGCACAGCGCTTCGTCAACCGACTCGGGCCAGGTGATGCTCGGCTTGCCTGTGCCCTTCTTGTAAAAGCCGACCAATAATTCTTTCGACACGGCATGGTACCTTTCGAGCCAATTGCGAAAGTCGGATGGTGATTTGAAAAATTTGGGGGTCATGTAAGTAGTTCAAAGAAATGCCATCAGATCATTCAAAAGGGACCGTGGGGGTTTTTCGCTCCGTTAGGAGCGAGATATTTATAGCAACCAACCAAGTTCTCAACGAATATTAGCTCCGTTAGGAGCGAAATATTCAATCAAGAAACTTGAAAACATACTTCTTCTCAAATGCAGTCTCATACTTCTTCAACCATGCTAAATACTCATCCCTGAATGAGCGCCTGCGATGATGCATTTCCTGATTTTGTATATAGCGAATGATTGTGGCTAGCTGAGAATGCCCGTACGAAAAAGCACCGTAGCCTTCCTGCCGTTTGAATCTGCCCTGAACCCATTTCTTCTTATTAATGGGCTATAAACATCTCACCCCTAGCGGGGTGAAGAACAGATGAGCGGCGACAAACGAACAAACACGAGTCTGTCCGTCAGTATCCGTGAAGTTCGGCAATTGCCTTCGAAACATCAGCGGCTTGCGGCAGGATCGTATCTTCAAGTTGTGGAGCGTAGGCGACGAAGGTGTCCATTGCTGCTACCCGGCTGACAGGCGCATCGAGGTATTCAAACAGTTCGCTGGAAATACGCGCCGCGATTTCGGCGCCGTAACCGAATGAGAGTGAGTCTTCGTGCGCGACGATCACTTTGCTGGTCTTCTTTACCGTGGCTGTGATCGCGTCCCAGTCGTAAGGGGCCAGACTGCGCAGATCGATAATCTCTACACTAATGCCTTGTTGTTCAGCTTGCTTGGCTGCTACCACTGAACGTTGCACAAGCGCGCCGTAAGTAATGATCGAAAGATCTTTTCCCTCGCGCACCGTCTTCGCTTTGCCGAACGGGACCATAAAGTCGTCGCCTGGATACTGGGACTTGTTGTAAGCCTGACGATAGAGATGCTTGTGTTCGAGAAACAGGACCGGATCGTCACAGCGAATCGCGGTGCGCAACAGACCGTTTGCGTCAAGCGCGTTCGATGGATAAACAACACGAAGGCCGGGAATCTGCGTGAACGTAGAAACGCCCGACTGTGAATGGTAAACCGCGCCGCCCTTGAGATAGCCGCCAACCGGCACGCGCATAACAACAGGCGCGCTCCAGTCGCCGCCCGAACGCCAACGCAGCAATGCCAGCTCGTTGCGAATCTGATGCATGGCCGGCCAGATGTAATCGAAGAATTGAATCTCAACGACCGGTTTCAATCCGCGCGTGGCCATGCCAATCGCGCGTCCAACGATGTTGGCTTCGGCAAGCGGCGAATTAAAGACACGCGCACTGCCAAACTTTCGCTGCAAATTGGCGGTAACCTTAAATACGCCGCCTTTGCCCTTCACTTTGTCCAACGATTCTTCGCGCGAGCAATCGGCGACGTCTTCGCCGAACACGACGACACGCGCATCGCGCGCCATTTCGGTATGGAGGCAACGATTGATTAGGTCAACCATCGTGCCCGCATTGCCGGTTAGTTCCGCCTTCGCTTCAGTGTCGAAATCTTTTGAAGTTGGATCGACGGTGGGCGAGTAAACATAAAGTTTTGCAGTTTCCGGAGCAGGCTGCGGACTGGCCAGTGCCGCGTCGGCCGCTTCGTTGACGGCGGCGTCAATCTCGTCCTTAATTTTTTGTAGTCCGTCCTGATTAGCGATGCCTTCCGCAATCAAGAGCGCGCCAAAACGTTTGACCGGATCGCGCTCTGCGTCAGCGGTTCGTTCTTCATCAGGCCGGTATAGTCGTTCGTCATCAGAAAGCGAATGCGAATAAGGACGAATCACCTTGGCGTGAACGAATGAAGGACCTTTACGCTGACGACAGTAGTCGACCGCGCGCTGCATCGTCTGCAGCGATTCGATTGGATCGGTGCCGTCGCATCGCTGCAAATACAAGTTCGGAAAGTTTTCCACTAAACGCGAAACGTCGCCGCCCGCCGTTTGCACTTCCACCGGCACGCTGATCGCATAGCCGTTATCTTCCAACAGAAAAAGCACGGGCAGCTTGAGATTGCATGCGGTGTTAAGTGCTTCCCAAAACTCGCCCTCGCTGCTGGTGCCATCGCCAAGCGAGACGTAAACCACTTCATCCTTTTGAAAGTCTGAAGCGCGCTTGTTCAGTTCCTTGATCAACTTAAAGCGGTAACCTGCTTCGGCGCAGCCCACGGCCTGAAGCAATTGCGTTCCAGTTGGCGACGACTGTGAAACAATATTGAGTTTTTTGTGCCCCCAGTGCGAAGGCATCTGACGTCCGTGCGAGTTAGGATCTTTCTCAGCGCCAACCGCCGACAGCAACTGTTCCAACGGTGTCATTCCAAGCTGTAAACAAAGCGCGCGATCGCGATAGTAAGGATAGAACCAATCGTAAGCGGGCTTGAGCACCATGCCCGCCGCAACCAGCACGGCTTCGTGCCCGGCCCCGCTTATTTGGAAGAAAATTTTGTTCTGGTTCTTAAGTTGAATCTCTTTGTCGTCGAGCCGGCGTGACAGATACATCGTGCGATATATCTTGAGCATTTCTTCCGGCGATAACTTCGGACCACCAACGGGTTCCGCAGCGCGCGCAGGTTTAGGCGCCGGCTGGTCCATTCGTGGCGCCGCAGGTTGGGGAGCCGGACGTGCCGCGGTGGCCGCTTTTTGTTCCACGGGCTTTTGCTCGCCAGCTGCCTGCGTTTGCTTTGCGGCTTCTGCGACCGTCTTGGGAACAAGTCTTAAAACTTTGGTATCAGGCATGGGATGCTCGGTGCCGCAATATGTACTTTACTACTCCTTTTCTAACATCGCTCGATATTCTTCCGCCATTGAAGGATGACCGTGTTTAGACGCGGCCTCGATTCCGCGCTGATATGTTTCGCCCGCCTTCTGGCGTTGGCCCGCTTTCTCGTAGGCGCCAGCCAGCATTCCAAAACCATTGCCTTCATCCTCTGAGATCGCCAGGTAACGCTCGAGTGTTTCAATCATCTCCTGGTTCTGCCCACTCTTCTCATATTCTTTAGCCAGGCCAAACAGAATGCTGCTGTTAATTGGATCACTCACCAGCATTTGCTTGAAGATGTCGATTCTGGAAGACATAGTAAATCGTGAATAGTTAGAATCTCGATCTGATTAACGCTTAACACTCCGGTAACTACGTCTATTTACGATTGACGATTTACGATTTACTAATTAAGAGTTTCGCAATCGTCTGCAACTGCATATTCGAGGTGCCTTCGTAAATCGCGCCAATCTTCGAGTCGCGCCAGTACTTCTCAACCGGATAGTCTTTGACGTAACCGTAACCGCCGTAAAGTTCAATTGCTTGCGAAGCGATTCGTTCGGCCGCGCGCGATGAATAAAGTTTGGCCATCGCTGCTTCCTTCACGAAATTCATGCCGGCATCTTTCATGCGCGCCGCGTTGTAGACCATGAGCCGCGCCGCTTCTAAATCCGTCGCCATTTCGGCAAGTTGAAATTGGACACCCTGAAACTGGTTGATTGACTTGCCAAACTGCTGGCGCTCGCCCGTGTAAGCAGTCGCCGCTTCCAACGCGCCGCGCGCGATGCCAATCATCTGCGCTCCAATCCCAATGCGGCCTTCATTCAGAGTCTCAATCGAAGTTTTGTAACCCTTGCCCACTTCACCCAGCACATTTTCTTTTGGGACCTTGCAGTCTGCGAGAATCAGTTCGGTGGTAGAGGAAGCGCGGATGCCCAGCTTGTCTTCTTTCTTCCCCACCGAAAAACCGGCGAAATCCTTTTCAACGATGAAGGCAGTGATGCCGCGATAGCCGGCCTCAGGATTTGCATTCGCGAACAACACAAAAATGCTCGCTTCGTTTCCGTTTGTAATCCAAAGCTTCTGGCCGTTAAGAAGATAGTGATCGCCTTTATCAACCGCACGAGTCTGCATGGCAAACGCGTCTGAGCCCGACCCGGCTTCGCTCAATGCATACGCGCCAACTTTTTCGCTTGCGAGCTGGGTTAGATACTTTTCCTTCTGTTCCTGCGTTCCCCAGCGAATCAAGGCGTTGTTAACGAGCGTGTTCTGCACATCAACAAACACGCCGACCGAGGCATCGATGCGCGACAGTTCCTCGACCGCAATAATCGCTGTGAAGAAAGAGGAGCCGGCGCCGCCAAACTCTTCAGGCGTTTCAATGCCCATCAAGCCGAGATCGAAACATTGCTTGATGAGCTCTGGATCGAGCTTGCCGTGGGCGTCCATTTCCTCCACGCGCGGCCGCAGTTCACCCTCGGCAAACTCGCGCACGCTCGCGCGAAACATCTGTTCGTCTTCGGAAAGCCTGGTCAAAACGCGGTTGCCATTCTGACCATTACCCTCGATGGCTGTTTGAGATTGGCTCATCATCACCTGACCGGTACGAAATGTGTGGCTTGAACTCCTGCATCATAATCAAGGCAAAACTAAAAAGGCAAAAGCTGGGATACTTAATGAACACGATTGAGCATGAAAGGCAACGCCGGCAAGTCAGAGACTTGCCGCGCACCGAAACGGCCAAGCCGTAGATAACAACGGCAAGCCGAACCAGTACTTCAGGACGCATTCTTGCCAGGATTCAGGAGTGCTGTGTTAACGTACTTTCATTTCAGAGGACCAAAAAGAAAATCATTAAGTTGGAAAACAAAACCGCACAACCGGGTGGTCGAGGCAAGAAATTCGCACCTTTAGGAATCGTTTTCGCGCTCTTTGGTTTGCTGTTGTTCGCTTATTTCGTACGCAAAGCCGGCGTGTCGCAGATTACCGAAGGCATCAAGCGGCTAGGCTTTGGCTTTCTTTTGATCCTCGCGATTTCAGCAGTTCGCCAGACAGTGCGTTCGCTTGCATGGACCAAGTGCTTTGAGGCGCCTTACGTCATTCGCTTTCGTGACGCGTTTGCCGCCAGAGTAATGGGTGACGCGCTGGGCAACATTATCCCGCTTGCCAGCGTCGCGGTGGCTGAACCTTCCAAAGCCGCATTTGTTACTAATCGCGTCCCTTTAATGGCCAGCCTGTCGGCGATTGCCCTGGAAAATATTTTCTACAGCTTAACGGTTGCCCTATTTATTTTTTCCGGCATCACAGCGCTGCTGTTGAGTTTTTCTTTACCGAAGCCGCTGCGTTACGCGAGCATCGGCGCGCTGATTGTGACGGCGGTTATTGTACCGCTTGGTTATTTGGTCATTCGCAGGCAGTGGAAATTCCTGAGTGGTCCAATGGCTTTTTCACATCGCCGCGGCATCGCGCGAGGCTGGATGGAAAAGACGATTCCGCGCGCGCAAACGCTTGAGGATCGCATCTACGGATTTTATTCGCGCAACCGCAGCCGGCTACTGATCATCTTTCTGCTGGAGATATGTTTCCACTTTACCGGTGTGGTTGAGATTTACACGACCCTTTGGTTCATCAGCCCCATCGCGCCGACTTTGTTGACAGCGTTCATCCTGGAATCAGTTAATCGCATAATCAACGTTGTCTTCAAGTTTGTGCCCCTGCGAACCGGCGTAGATGAAGCCGGCACAGGCATGCTTTCGAACGTGCTTGGCTTCACTACGGCAGTTGGCGTAACGCTGGCCATAGTGCGAAAGGCTCGCGATATTTTTTGGACGGCCGTTGGCATGTCGCTGATAGTGCGACGCGGATTGTCCATTAGAAGTCTGAACAAAGCCGCAAAAGTGACCGCTCAGGAAGCTGCGGAGAAACAGGCAACCGTTCAACCGGTGACAGACAACTCAGTTTGAAACTTTATTCGTAAGCGAGCGCGCTGACTGCGTCGAGGTTTGAAGCGCGCCAGGCGGGATACAATGCGCCGATCGCTCCTCCCAGAATTCCAATCACAGCTGCGGTAATGGCCCAGCCCCAACTGAATTCAAAGAACAGTCCATAGAAGCGATGAATTGCAAAGCCGGCGATGAATGACAGGATAAATCCGGCAACCAGCCCGACCGCGCTGATCAGAATCGCTTCGGATTCAATTATCATCACAATGTAGCGTCGCGATGCGCCCATCGCTTTAAGGATTCCAATTTCCCGCGTGCGCTCGGTAATTGTCGTATACATCGCAAGCATGACTACCAGCGCGCTCACGATTGCCGCCAAACCCACCAGCACGCGCAAAAAAATCCCCAGGTAGGGAATACTTTTTTCGAGACTGGTGAAAAGCTCGCGCGTGAACTGAATCTTGTTGCCCGGCAATTGAGCATCGATGCGTTTGGCTACTTCTACCTGTTGATTTGGATCCTTCAGCTTAACGAGAATGTAAGTACAACGGCCGGGCGACTCCAGCGCTTCTTGCATCGCCGCGAGTGTCATCTTCACGCGCGCGCCTGACTCAGGTCCATAGATGCCAACAATTCGATAAGACTTGTCGCCGAAAAGTTTTATTGAGCTTCCCACCAAAAGTTTATTGTTGCTCGCCTTTGTTTCATCAATCACGACCTCGTCTGCTGCCTGCGGCGATCTTCCGTTTTCTACCTGAAGCCGGTTGACACGCGCAAACGCTTCCCACTCCACGCCTTCAATCTGTTCAAAACCAAAACCGCGCGTGCCCGCCGAGACATAACGAATAACCGGCAAAACTTCTTCCACGCCTTCGACCTGCTTCAAACTGTCAACATACTTCGTGCTAAGGTTGGCGGTCGACGCCGTTAATTGCATCGAACCAGGCCGCGTGAAAATTATTTCCGCGCGAACATTCGAAGCGCGCCGCTGCAGGTCGTTGGACATGCCGCGCGCGAGGCCGGTAAAAAGCATTATCAAACAAACACCCAGCGCAACTCCCGCAACGCTCACGAGCGTGCGAATGGGACGCTGTCGAATGTTGGAAGATACCAGATTGTCCATGCGGATTTTGTCTTGTGGCTAGCGATTAGGCTGTGACGCTGAACGTTCGTGACAAACAATAAGACATTTTGGGCGCGCTGCCAAAACCGAAACAATCAAATGAGTAAAATTGTTGTGACAGCTTCATGCCAGGATGACTATCAAAAGGCGTCAAGCTATATGAAGTGAGGGCCAATGGGATCGTCGCCACCGAAGTGTTTGCAAATCAAAACTAAATCAACTTTTAGGTGAGCTATGAAGTCAATCAGAAAAACTACAACGCCATCGTTGTTGCTCGTAGTGGCGATGATCGTCGCGAGTTTTCCGCTGTCCGGTCAGGGTGTTGCTGCGAAGCGAGTCCAGATCGTAATACTCGGAACGACTGACCTGCACGGAAATCTTTATCCGACCGATTACTACACCAACAAAGCTGACAATCGCGGCCTCGCCAAAGTGGCCACGATGATTCGCAAAATTCGTAAAGAAAACGAAAACGTCATGCTAATCGATTCCGGCGACACGATTCAGGGAACGCCGCTGGAGTATTACCACAACAAGAAAAACAATACGCCGCCCGACCCGATGATGCTGGCCATGAACGCGCTTGCCTGTGACGCCATGACCGTGGGTAACCACGAATATAATTTTGGTTTGCAGGTGTTGGAAAAGGCGCGCGGCGAAGCAAAATTTCCCTGGCTGTCGGCGAATACTTACGACAAAGGCACGACGCACACTCACTACCAACCATACATTGTCAAAGAAATCGCAGGCGTGCGCCTCGCAGTTTTGGGACTGACGACGCCAGGCATTCCAAACTGGGAAAACGCGCCGAATTATGCAGGACTCGAATTCAAGGATCCGTTAAGCGAAGCGAAAAAGTGGGTGCCGATGCTGCGCAGCAAAGAGAGCGCCGACGTTGTAGTGATTGCAATGCACATGGGTCTCGAAGAGGATCTGCGCACAGGAGAACTTAATCCAGGGCAAGTGCCGAATGAAAATGAAGCAATAGCAATCGCGAGACAGGTGCCGGGCGTGGATCTCATATTCATGGGCCATACCCATCGTGATGTGCCTTCCGTCATCATCAATGGCGTGCAGTTGTTGCAGGCAAATTATTGGGGACGCCACTTGGCGCGCGTCGATCTTTATCTGGAAAACGACGGCCGCGCGTGGCGCGTTTACGCAATATCAGCGCGCACGATCGCAGTAGAGGACAAGATCGCAGCCGATGCAGAACTGTTGAAAATTGGAGAGCCTTATGATCGCGAGACCCAGGCGTGGTTGTCGCACCCCATTGGCGAGTCGGCTGCGGAGTTGTTGGCGACTGAAGCCACGTTCCGCGATACAGCGATTCTGGATTTGGTTCAAAGGGTGCAGCTGGAAGCGGGGAACGCCGACGTATCGATGGTCGCAAGTTTTAATGACAAAGCACGCATCGGAAAAGGGCCAGTGACGGTGCGCGATATTGCGGGACTCTACATTTATGAAAACACGCTCGTTGTCCTCGAGGTTACGGGCCGACAATTGAAGGATGCGCTGGAACATTCGGCCAAGTACTTTCGACCTCATGAGCCCGGGAAATCTGCACCCGATCTCGTCGACGAGAAGATCCCCAGTTACAATTTTGATATTGCGGAAGGCGTCAGCTATGAGCTGAACATCTCAAAACCGTTCGGACAGCGAATCGAAAGTCTTCAATTCCAGGGCAAGCCTCTGCTTCCTAATCAGAAACTACGACTGGCAACAAACAATTATCGCGTCAATGGCGGCGGCGGATACGTAATGTATAAGGGCGCACCGGTGGTTTATCGATCCAGTCAGGAGATTCGAGAAATGATTATCGATTGGGTTGAGCGCCACAAGACGATTCCCACGGAACCGGACAACAACTGGAAGATTGTGTTCTGAAAGTCCAACGTCCAACGTCCAAAGTCAGCGGCTGCGGTTCCGCCTTCCGGTGCGCGGCAAGTCTCAGCCTTGCCGGGAGGTCAACCCCGCTTGTCGCATAAAAACCAAATGGCAACCCGGGGGCATTGGGTTGCCATGTGGTTTTTAACAAACAGCCGGAGAGTGAGGGTCCGCCAGCCGTTGCGTGGGGAATTGATGCTTAACGATTCAAAGCCAATACCTCGACACTTTCGTAAGCCGGGCGCGAATCGCCTTTGGGTGATATGCGGGCCAGTTCGCGTTCCGTGGCGCGCTCTTGCCGCGACTTCAATAGTTGTAGGCCCGTGCGATCGCCACCACTCCAAACTTCGGCGAGGAAATAGCGCTCGCCGTAACGATGAAATACCAGGCGCGGACGCGTCGTCTTAGGTCTCTGGCTTGCCGGAGACTCAATCGCAGTAGTCAAGCGAATGGCTGAGCGCTTCGCATTTGTGCTCTGAACAATTAACGCCACGCCGTTGCTCCCGGCGGCTCTCAACTCGTACTCGCCCGAGACCATCGCCTTATCGCCGACAACGTATTGAAACGGAATGTGTGCCACAAGCTTATTAGACGACTGGGCGTTTGCTGAGACCACTGCGGTCGCAAACGCGA
>JBDUCB010000292.1:0-3017 GCA_040003695.1 bacterium | reverse complement strand
ACGTGCGTTCTATCTACGGCCGCATTCGTCCGCTGCAGGGCATCAACGATCGCAACGCAAATATTCGCAAGGCCGCGGAGCGCGAAGCCATCAACATGCCCATTCAGGGAACGGCAAGCGACATCGTAAAAATTGCTATGCTGAGAGTTGATGAAGAGTTCAAGCGGGAACAGTTGGATGCAAGACTGTTGATGCAGGTTCACGACGAGCTGCTGGTGGAAGTCGCAGCAGCGGCGGCGGAACACGTGGCGGAAGTACTGAAGCGCGAAATGGAGTCAGCTGTTACTCTGGACGTCCCGCTGGTTGTCGATGTCGGCATTGCTGATAACTGGATGGACGCGAAGCCTTAACGCGGGACTTGGGAACGGGGCAGTAGCCCGACCGTGAGGGGGGCTCAATCTGAATTATGGACCAGGAACCAAAGGAAACCTCAACGGATTCCACCGGCAATGGGAATTCTCGTACGCCTGCGCCGCCCGTTGCGGATGATCCACAGCCGCGCGTGGTCTACCGCCGTCAAGATCCAGCCATTGAGAATATCGAACCTGGGGATGCGGCTGCGCATGCTATCAGCGGATGGTCTCACCAGCTGGCGCCGGCAACCATGCCCTTAATTGTTGGTTTTTTGATTTTGCTCGCGTTGATTTCGCTTTTGGCTGTAATTACTGCGCGGCGCATGGACTATGTTGGAAGTATGGTCCTCAGTTTAGAACAACAGCACGCAGCGAAACTCAGTTTGCTTCTAAAGCTTAGGCTTGCAGTCACCAAGCTCAACAACGAAGCGCGCGCGCGTGCGGACGCGGATGCGCGCCGCGAGTTGAAACCGCCATTCGATCTGCGCCTGAGCAATGCAAGGCAAGAAACAAATAAACTGTTGCTAGAGCTCGAACGGCCGCCACTTGTTACCGACGAAACCTGGCGGCGGTTTCGTGGCGATCTGGAAAGCTATGTGGAAGTGACCGACGATCTGCGTCGCTATTCGCTGGAAGGTTTCGACAAGTTCAGTGTGGTAGATGCGGAACTCAATACCATGTTGGACCGGTCGGGCGAGGAACAGAACGAGGTGTTCCACACCAGCGAAATCATTGAGCAGGATGCGGTGCGCTCCATAAGATTGTGGAGCACTGTTGTTTTGATCGTGGGTGCGCTCGTTGCTGCCGGCACTATCTGGGAAGTGCAACGCCGCTTTGGTGCAATGACGCGCAGCATTGAAGAAGCCCGGCGCGAACGCGCTTTCGCCAATCAATTGTTGGAAGGAATGGTCAGCGCTGTTGCCGCTATCGATGAACACGATCGCATTCGCAGCGCGAACGCGGCCTTCTTTCGCATATTTCCAGCCGCCAGCATAGGCGCCTCTGTCCATGAGAAAATTGCTTCCGCCGAGCCTTTGCGGATGTTGGAAGCCGCCTCGGCGTCGCGTGTCGAGCGCGCGACGTATCGGGGACGCTGGGTTTGTCCGCCGGGAGTAGATGGCGAAAACGAACAAGCGTTTGACGTTTATTCGTCGCCACTGGCCATCGACGGCGAACGCGGTCAGATTCTTACCCTGGTCGATGTAACGGAAGCTGCCGAGGCTGAACGCGGCATGCGGCGCCAGGAATCGCTGGCGGCTGTTGGCCAGGCCACGGCTCAGGTGGCGCACGAAATTAGAAATCCGCTGGGCAGCATTCGCCTGGGAGTGGCCATGCTGCGCGACAACGTAAAGGATGCGGAAGGCCTAAACACGATCGAACTGGTCGAGCGTGGCATAAAACATTTGAATAAACTCGTGGTCGACGTGTCGCTATTTTCGCGACGGAAGGCACTTGAACGCTCCTCAGTCGAGCTTCATGAACTTATCGATCACAGTCTGGATCTGGCCGCCGACAAAATCAGCGAGAAGGCAGCGACTATCGAGAAGCACTACGCGCCGCAAAGTCCCGTCGGGAATTGGGACTTTGATCAACTGACGCAGGTCTTCGTGAACCTAATCGCCAATGCAATCGACGCGAGTCCAAAGGGAGCATCCCTCACAATCGCGACAAGCACAATTAGCCCGACACCTGCAAAACAGTTTGCTCGCATATCGATTGCGGATCAGGGGAGCGGAATGGACGAGGCGACACGCGATCGCATTTTTGAGCCGTTCTTCTCAACGAAGAAAAGAGGCACAGGACTGGGGCTTTCTATCGTTAAGGGAATTGTCGATCTTCATGAAGGAGCGATCAGCGTGGAAAGTAAGCCTGACGAGGGAGCAAAGTTTCTGATTGATTTGCCGCTGTAGAGAGACTTAGGAAATCATCCGAGTTAGCAATGCTCAGTCAGGAAGGGTGGTTTACCCCCGGCTGTTGAATGCGGTCCAATCCAGGCGGGGGCAAGCCCCCTTCCCAACCTTGAGCCTATCAAGATTGGTCCTTCATTAGCTTGAGAGGCTTTTAGAGCAAAGCTCGAAAAGCTTTTCGCCCAGCAGCGATTGTTTCTTCAATGACTTCTTCGGTGTGTGCAACGCTCACAAAGCTCGCCTCAAACTGAGAAGGCGCAAGGTAGACTCCTTCATCCAGCATTGCGTGGAAAAATCTGCCATAGAGTTCGCGATCGCTTTTGCTTGCGGTAGTCCAATCAACGATTGGGCCATCGGCGAAGAACGAGGTCCACATCGAACCGACCCGGTTTGTGATCGTTTTCATCCCAGCCTCGGCAGCCACGCGTGACAGTCCATCGCAGAGTTGAGCCGAGCGTTGTTCCAGTTCCTTATAAACGTTTTCATCTTTCAAACGTCGCAGCGTCAACAAGCCGGCCGTCATTGCCAAAGGGTTTCCCGATAATGTCCCCGCCTGATAGATTGGACCAGTGGGAGCAATGTGACGCATCAGATTCCGGCTGCCCCCGTATGCTCCTACGGGCAAACCACCGCCGATAATTTTGCCGAGGCAGGTTATGTCAGGCTTGATGTCGTAAAGAACCTGGGCTCCGCCCCGCGCGACTCTAAACCCGGTCATCACCTCGTCGCAAATCAGCAGCGCGCCATTCCGACTTGT
>JBDUCB010000417.1:0-3019 GCA_040003695.1 bacterium | reverse complement strand
AAGGACAACAAGGGCAACATCATTCGTGAATACGAAGAAACAATCATGGATGAAGAGCATCCGCGCGTTGACGCCTGGTTTTTATGCATTGCTCCGCTCGAACGGCCCCAGCTTGCAATGGCCGTCATCGTCGAAGGCGGTGGCTACGGATCTAAATCTGCGGCGCCAATAGCAGCAGCATTGGTTTTGAAAGCGAGAGACCTCGGTTATTTCGGCGCCCGAGGGAGCCAGCCGAGCGGTCAACCGGCAAATCAAGCTCGACGACCGGTTCAGCGACAACCACGTTCTCGAGCAACCCCGACTCAGTGACGGAGCGTTCGACAAACTTCAGTTTGTCGCTGAATAAAAGACGACAAACTAAAGTTTGTCGGACAAGCGAGGTTAATGAAAAATCGCGCATCATCACATCTCTTAATTATCCTGCTGGTCTTCCTGTTCGAGATTGCGGGTTACTGGGCGATTCATCGCGGTGGCTTGCTGCGCGGCTATGAAACTTCCACCATTGGTGCTGTTCGAGATCTGATGATGTTTGTGCCGTTGTTGGGCCTGCTCATTTGGCTTTCACGCGTGATGAATTACAGCGGACAATGGATCCTATTTACCACCGCCGTCGTGCTCTTCTCTATCGGCCTCCTGATTCAATACCGGCTCTATAGCGATCCCGAATACAACGCTCGCAACAAAGCGGCGGCGCGCGAACAGAAGATGGATGCGCTGCGCACGCGTTACATCATCGAGAACTATGACGCGGCCAAGAAACAGATGATGGGACTGCCGGCCACCCCGGCCTCGTCTATCGATCCAAATCAACTACCGCGACGCGCAGCGAACTATTCAATCGGCGACGCCCTAACCTCCAGCTACACCTGGATTCCAATCTTTTCCTTTCTTGCGTTTGCCGTCGCATACATGTTCTGCGTTCGTGACGGTTTTCTGCTTTGGCTACAACGCAATAGTTTTATCGTGGTGCTGCTGACTTTGGTGCCCTTGGCGGCGGCGGTCGTGACCTCCAGCGCCGGTAAAGCGCTCGGCAACATGACACCATGGGAACCGTCAAAGATTCCTTTCCTGCTTGGTTTCGCCGGAATTTTGACCGCGCGCTACAAGGACCTGGGTGAAACTTACTGGGGCATTCCGCGCGCGCGTGATGTTGTGCCATTGCTCGTGATGGCAATGTTGCCGTTCGTTCCCTTCTTTGCGTTGAAAGATTTTGGCCAGATGCTGATCTTCAGCGGCGCTTACACGACGCTTTATCTTGTTGCCGTCAGACGCTGGCCACAGCTCCTTTTGTTTGTTGGTTCGGTGTTGCTGGTGATTAGCATTCTTGTCGTGGGAGCGCTGCCGAGGGACGTGCAGGAGAAAGTTCCGTTGTTACCGACTATCGCACGTCCGGTTCAGGCGATGCTGCCAGCGCGAATTCAACAACGGTTCCATCTATGGCTCGATGGATTTGATCCACCGTCACCCGAAGTCTCGTGGTGGAAGAAAGATTACCAGGACGCGCTCAACAGCGATCCGCAACTCAAACAACTTGCCGAGCAAAGTCCAACGATGCAGAAGATTGTTAACGTCGATGTGTGGTTTGATAAGTTGGCATTCCAACCAGCGCAGGCTGTTTTTGGGATTGCTTCAGGCAAAAATACCGGTCGCGGCCTGGGCCTCGGCTTTCCCGAAGTGATTCCCATTGCTGACTCAGATTATGTTTATGCGGCGATTGCGGAGGAACTTGGTTTAACTGGCGGCGCGATTGTTTTGCTTGCCGTGATCATCCTGGTGGTGGCCGGAGTTCGTACTTCTCTCGACGCGCGTGATATGTTTACAAAGCTTTGCGCAGCCGGCCTAACAGCATTTATGGGTTTCCAGGCCTTGGTTAATATCGGGGGCATTTTGCGGGCTCTGCCGATGACTGGAATTACCTTGCCTTTCGTTAGTCATGGAGGATTCAGTCTGGTTACCAGCTTTGCGATGTTGGGTATGCTGATGGCTTTTTCCCATCGAAACGCACGCGATCGGATGCTCGCCAAACCGTCGCCGGGCGTGCCTGCGTCGCCATTAAATCTGGAGGCGGTTGAATGAGCGAACCCACCAATTCCGCGCGCGCCCTGATACTAAAGTCCGCCGCGGTCACCGATCGTGGCTTAAGCGAAAAACGGCCACTCAACGAAGACTCATTTTTGGCCGACACTGAACGCGGCATCTTCTCGGTCGCCGACGGCGTTGGCGGCGCGGAAGCCGGCGAAGTTGCGTCGCAGACTGCGATTGAGGTGCTTGATGAAGCATTTCGCCATAAGGATGACGACGCAGATATTGAAGACCTGATGGAGCTCGCGATTCAGCGCGCCAATGCGTCGATTCACAGTATGGCCCAGGAGCACGCCAGGTTTTCGATGATGGCCACCACCATTGTCGCGCTTCACATCAAAAACAACATTGCTACTATCGGCCACGTCGGTGATTCACGGCTTTATAGTCTTACACCGGACGGACGTCTGCTGCGTGATACTGAAGACCATTCTGTAGTTCAAGAAGAAGTGCGCGCCGGACGGATGACGCCCGAGCAAGCCGTCAATCATCCGAGCAAGAACATCATCAGCCGCGCGCTCGGCGCCGAGGATGGCGTTGAAGTCGACATGAAAGTAATGGAGGTGGAAGACGGTACGCAGTTTCTGCTGTGCACCGACGGCATCACCCGGCACATTCCCGATCACGAGCTGCGGCAGTTGATGATTCTGAACGAGGATCTGTCTACGCTCTGTGGCGTGTTGAAAGAACGATGCTACGAGCGCGGCGCTGAAGATAATCTTACGGCGGTAGTCGTGCGCGTCGGCACTGCCATCTCAGCTGCACAACGTAGCGCGGACATGGACGAAACACTGACGCCGGAAGCTAGCGCCGCGTCTGTTCTACCGCTTTCTGGCGATGCGCAAACCGGAACGCAAGAAGCGGCGCCGACTTTTGTACCTGCATCGCGTAAAGCATTTCCAGCCGAGATGTCACAAACAACAGAACCGATCAACTT
>JBDUCB010000342.1:0-3053 GCA_040003695.1 bacterium | reverse complement strand
GCCCGTTGGGTTGGCCCGCGTTCTTCAAATAGCCGGCCCGCAGCCAAAGCAGGTGCGACATCTGATAGTCGGCTTCCATCTCTGCAATCTTTTGTTTGACTAACTGGTGGTTCGCGATCTTGGTGCCGAACGTTTCGCGATCGAGCGCATAAGCGACCGACGCATCGCGCGAAGCACGAATGACTCCAGTCGCCCCGGCGGCAACTGTGTATCTTCCCTGCTCTAGCGCAAACATCGCGATCTTGAAACCTTCGCCCTCTTCACCTACACGATTCGCTGCCGGCACGGGCGTGTCCTGCAGCGAAAAGTAGCCAGTGTTGCCGGCGCGAATGCCGAGCTTGCCGTGAATCGTTCCGGAGGTGAAACCTTTCATGCCGCGCTCAATGATGAAACACGACATACCTGAATGATCGCGGTTGCGGCGCTTCTCTTCATCCGTCCAGCAGAAGAAAAGAAAATTGTCGGCGGTGTCGGCCAAACTGATCCACATCTTCTCGCCGTTAAGAACATACTCATCACCTTCGCGTCGTGCAGTTGAGCGCGAGCCGACAACGTCTGAACCAGCGCCCGGCTCGGTCAGGCCGTAGGTTGCGAGCTTCTCGCCTTTTGCTTGCGGCACCAAATACTTTTGCTTTTGCTCTTCCGTTCCCCAGGTGAGGAGTGTCAACGAATTCAGGCCGGTATGAACTGACATCGCCACGCGCAGAAAAGTGTCAACTGCTTCGAGTTCTTCGCAGACGAGACCCAGCGAAATGTAATCAAACCCGGCGCCGCCATACTCTTCGGGAATGCAGACGCCGAGCAAATTCAGCTCGGCCATTTTTTCAAATACCGAGCGATTGAACTGTTGCTTCTCGTCCCATTCTTTGATGTAGGGCGCAACTTCCTTCTGGGCAAATTCGCGCACGGTTTGAATCAGCGCCTTGTGATCTTCGGTCAATTCAAAGTCGATCATTTAGTTTTCTCTCTAAATAATGTTGGAAAAAAGACTGCACATCTTACCTGATTAGAGCTGACAAGGTCACGGCTGGGCCGTCCGATGTACGGAAAGGCTGCGCCTTTCCGATGTGCTGGTGAATGATCACAGAGGCTAAGCCTCAAATCATATGGAGGCATAGCCTCGATGCGGCGAGGAGCGGGCAGGGAAAGGCAAAGCCTTTCCGCACATCAGGCGGCGAAGCCGGAAAGCCTTTGCTATACTTTTCGCCATGCCGAAAAAAGCGAAGTCGAATATCGGAAAAGCTAAATCGAATATTGTCAAAGTTGGTTTGATCCAGATGAGCTGCGACCAACAGCCAGAAACTAATTTGAAGAAGGCGATCGCACGCATAAGTGACGCAGCAAAGCGAGGCGCGCAGATCGTTTGCCTTCAGGAGCTTTTTCGCTCGCAGTATTTTTGTCAGACGGAAGACATTGAGCTTTTCAAGTTAGCGGAAACAATTCCCGGCCCCACCACCGACGCGCTCAGCAAAGTGGCAAAAGCGAAGAAGGTTGTGATCGTAGCTTCGCTGTTTGAGAAACGCGCAGCCGGCGTTTATCACAACACCGCGGTGATAATCGATGCCGACGGAAAAATCGCGGGCAAGTATCGCAAGATGCACATACCGGACGATCCGCTCTATTACGAGAAGTTTTATTTCACTCCCGGTGATCTGGGTTTCCAAACTCACCATACGAAATATGGAAAGGTTGGCACGCTCGTCTGTTGGGACCAATGGTTTCCCGAAGCTGCGCGTTTGACTGCACTATCAGGCGCCGAGTTTCTCTTTTATCCGACGGCCATCGGCTGGCTGCCAGATGAAGAAGATGAGATGAACCAGGCGCAGCACTCTGCGTGGGAAACTATTCAGCGCGCCCATGCGATTGCAAACGGCGTCTACGTGATCGTAGTTAACCGCGTGGGACGCGAAGGCAAACTCAATTTCTGGGGCCAGTCGTTCGTTGCCGATCCGTTTGGCCGCATCGTTGCGAAAGCATCAGCCGACCAGGAAGAGGTGCTGGTGGTCGATTGTGATTTGAATAAGATGGACGAGACGCGCCAAAACTGGCCGTTTCTGCGTGACCGGCGCATCGATGCTTACCAAGGACTGCAATTGCGTTACGGCGATTAGAAAATGAAATACAGCTTCACTGATTTTCTAGGCAACGTCGGCGTGGTGCTGATCATTATCGACTATCTGTTGCTTCAGCTTAATCGTGTTAGCAGCAACTCGCTTAGTTATTCCCTCCTGAATGCGGTAGGCGCAAGCCTGATCATTATTTCACTCTTATTCAATTTCAATCTCTCGGCCTTCATAATGGAAGCTATCTGGGTCGTTATCAGCCTGTTTGGCCTGTATCGCTACTTTCGTCCGCAGCCGCTCAAACCATGATCCAGTCGCAGGCTGACTCCGCAAATACAACACCTTCCAAGCTCGGGTTCTACATGCCCGCGGAGTGGCGCGCGCATGCGGCTACCTGGCTTTCATGGCCCAAAGATCCTGAAACTTGGCCACAGCGCGTGCCGCAAGTTGAAAACATTTTCCTGCAAATGATGGCGGCGCTCGCGCCTTACGAAACTGTGAATCTGCTGGTCGATGATGAAGAGACTGAGCAGTTAGTTCGCGCGCGTTGCACTTTTCCAGGCGCGGATAACATTCGCTTTCATCGAATTACGACGGTGGACTCATGGATACGCGACTATGGCCCAAACTTTTTAGTGTCGGACAAACTTCAGTTTGTCGCTAACTCGGAAAGAGCAAACGTCAAACCAAAATTTGTCGGACACGGCATTGTCTTCAACGATTGGATTTTTAACGCCTGGGGAAATAAATACGAAGAGTTGAAGCGAGACGATTCCATCCCTCAACGTCTTGAAAGTCTATTAGAAGCGCAGCGATTCGAGCCCGCCATCGTGATGGAAGGCGGCTCTATTGATGTCAACGGCGCCGGCTGCGTTTTGACTACTGAGCAATGCTTGCTGAATCCGAACCGCAACCCGCATCTGGGCCAAGGTGAGATTGAGCGGTATCTGAAAGATTATCTGGGTGTCACCAAAGTTCTATGGCTGGGTG
>JBDUCB010000329.1:0-10321 GCA_040003695.1 bacterium | reverse complement strand
GTGCGCTCTGCCGCAGTCATCAGTCCGGTGAAACGAAGCGTGGTGGCTGGCTCGTCGTAGCTAATCCGAATGGCAGCTTTGATTGGATCTGGAAAGTCGAAAGCAACGGGCAGACCTGCAACAGTAGTTGCCAGACTGACTTCATCGCGCAGGCTGGTAATGAAAAGTTGCGTCCCCGCATCATCGCGTCCGAGTTGCTGAAGCAACGACGTAAGCAATATCGTCAGGCTTTCAACATCGGTGGGTGGAACCGCATTAAGAAAGTCGTATTGGGCCGGATCGAATTGAGCGGCAATGGCCTGCAACTCCTTGCGCAGAGTTGATAGGAAGCGAGCTGCGTCGGCTTCTTTCGGCGCCGCTTTGGCAGTGCGGTCGGCTGCCAACAACCAGTTGAGCGCATCGGGCGTGAAACCCGAAGCCTTAACCTGGTCTGCAACTTTGACAAAATCCCATGCAGCCTTCGGATCTGCAAAACTCGGGATGTCCTGCTGAAGGATTTTCAGCAGCAACCTCCACTCTTCCGCTTTGAATTTCAGCAGCTTTGAAAGCCATGCGTGCCGCCAGATGAAAGAGAGATTCGACAACGTAAGATCATCGTTGATGTAGGTTAGTCCGTCCGAGGCCTTGGTAAGCGCTGTGAAGATCAGCAGATCAGGTTCACGAAGACCAAGCGCTGAAACTTCGACAGGGCGATGCGCGGTCAGAGTTTGTCCAAGCGGCAGGTCTCCAGTGTTTGGGTCGAGTTCAAAAGCCGGATCGAGCGGATTGATCAGTCTTCGATTTAAGAAGAGTTTTTGGTAGAGGGCGTCTTCGCGCTTCTCATGAAGTTTTGTGAAGTGGGTTTCAGTGTTCAGATCCCCGAAGAGCCCGCGCAGCTGCTCCACAGTTGTCTTTACGCCAAGTCTGTTTTTCAGTTGGCCGAAGTAGAACAGATTGATCAGGAAAGCCTCGTCTAATGTGCCGTTTCCGATCTGCGAGTGCCGGACAACCAGATCGAGCTCCCACATTTTCCAACCCTTCAGTTTTCGCCAAAAGCGCAGAAAGCGATGGATGCGGTCGAGCTTAGTAGCGTCGAGGATCTGAATCACTTTTTGATCGGTATCGCAGGAGGCATCGAGGTGAACTATGGCGATGTCGCCGGCTGGGTTGATGAACTTCAGATCAAGCAGCGTGAGCAGCTCTTTGTATTCGAGTCCCGTCTTTTGTAAAAAATTCTTGACGTTGCCGACTGTGTTCAGAAACGCCGCATTGCCCGGCTCGCCCCAAACATCCTGCTGACCGGCTACCGTCGTGTCGGCGACAAGGATGAGGCGTTTTTCGTCAAAAGCAGCGGCGGGATCGGCACCGATACCGAAATACTCAGCAGCGATTTCTCCATCGGTGGGATTGTTGGGCGCCGCCGCGCCGTGAAATGTTGTCATCAAGTCCCAGCGCTGAAGGTTGGTTTTCTGAATAGCCGATCTCATCTCTTCCGCGAAAAGATCAAACGGGAGAGCGATGGGAAACTTTGCTTGCCGAAGTTTGTCGTAGGCTTTGGGATTGACGTACTGCGGATAGGCGCGCAATTCATCTGCGCTCGTCTTTGTGTTGCGCAGAATCTCCGCGAAGAAGTTTGGAGTCGCTTTTTTCTTTAACAGGTAGGTCGCGTCGTCGCCGTGAATCACCCACCGGTCGGGATCCAGTGGGTCCACTTGAGAAAGCGAAAACTCTTTTCCGTAATGTAGGCTTGCTGCGTCGAGCGCATTCGCGATTGCGGTCCGCGTTGCTGGGCTCGTATCCGGAATATTTGTGAACCCCATCAGTTCAACGTCGTTCTCGCCGTCAGCTACTACAGCCTCCAAAACCTCACACACCACATCGATGTAGGGAAGGGTAGTAAGGGCGTTCTCGCAGTTGAGCTCCAGGTAACCAAGGTCGGGGCGGCGTCGGAAAAGAATGTCCTTCACCGTGAACGCGGGGTTGGCAGCCTTCCGGTCCTTGAGAAACATCAACAGGTCGGCAAAGTAAGCTGCTGGACTCAGCACTGAACGGCAAGCTTCGCAGTCGCACAGGTCTCCTGTCTGAAATAGGTTTTCCCAATTCGGAAAACTGGCTAGCGCCTGGCTGTTCCACTGCAAGGCCTGCGGGAGAGAATTCGGATCGAGCGCCTTCAGGTCGGCAACAATGGTCAACGCAGCGGCGTGAGTGTCGGCTGCGCGGTTCCAGACGACGTGCGCAGTTTCGGCGTTGAACCCAGGACGGTCGGCGTATTGCCTCACAAACTGAGTCTCACCGAGTCGATACACTTGTTGCGCAGAGTGCAGATCGTCAGCGAGCAACTCATCCGTCGCCTCGAATGTCGGGGCAAGCTTGAAGACACGCTGAATGGCTTTGATCTCTCTCGCGAAATCGCTATCGTTCACCGGCGTCTCAGAATCAGAGCTAGTGCTGGTTTTCAAAAACTCATCAACTCGAGTACGTAGGAAGTCAAACTCTCCGTGTCGCTCCAGAAACGCGCCTACAGCTTCAGCGTGCTTCAGTCCACGAGTCCCGCCGTTGCCTAAGGCCCGGTCCAGGTCACCCGCGAAAGCAGTAGTCGGAAAGGATTCGCGAAACTGCCGGGCCAGGTCCTTCGCGTAGATCTCTGCTTCCGGAGGTTTCGTCTTGCCGGCAACGGCGTTCACTTCAAGGGGTAACTTGATTTCGCCGGCGGCACTCTTCATTTTCAAGAGGTCAACCCACTCGCCTTCGGTCTTCTTAGCGAGCTCGCGAATTTTTTCCGGTTGACGAACTTTGAATTCTTCCTTGATTGCTTTGACGACCGAAAAATCACCCTGAGTCATTTCCGCAAGGCGAAACGACGTGTGCAGATCGGCAATCTCTTCTTTCTTGAAAGTCTTGTCCTTCTCGAGCGTCTTCAGAAGTTCGGGCGTCAGCGCTTTATGCTCGCTAAAGAGGCGGGCAAATTTTTCCTGTTTCTTCGAGTCTTTGATCCCGGCATCTTCGAGTGCCGACTTAAGAAACGTAGGTTGCTGTGAATCACTGACGGCGCGGCTGGCGATAAATTGAAGAAAGGCCTCTATCCACGCGTCAGTCTTGCTTTCAAAGCTTTTGGAAATCTCGTTCTGACCAAAGGCGCGAACAAACGACTTGCGGATCACACCCGCATCAAGCGCGGAGAGTGAATCACTGACTTCCTTCAACTGCTCATCGAGGCTTCTTGTCTCGACAAACTCGAAGACAGAACCAGCCAACAGGGCAAACCAGAACTCCGGTGGGAGTCGATCCTGCGCCAACTTGTACGCCAACACGAAACGAGCGATTGCCGCCTTATCAAATCCTGTTTCGCCTGCGAGAAAACTGACATCCCGATGTTTTTTGTCGTCTTGCTCCCTGCCGGTGGCCTCTTCCAGATCCTGGATCTTCACGCCCTGCAGCAATGGCGCGACGGCACTTGCGATTTTTTCAAATAACGGTGGCGACGGCTTAGTTTCGACCGGAATAGTCAGATTCACATCCGCCACCTGAGGCGCATTGAACAACACCTCCGAAACCGCTAATGGAGAGCCTTCAGTCGCGAAGGCCTTGACTACAAGGTCAGCGCCGCCGACTTCGGGATACATGAACTGCTCTGCGTCATACTGAATTTGATACAGGCCTTGATTGTCGGTACGACTTCTTCCCAGAGGCTGTTCGCTTCGGAGATCGCGATCAAACGCAGCGACTGCAAGACCGGCCGCAGGGAAGCCATCCGCAAAACGTACCTGGCCTTTCACCTGTTGACGCTGGTTACGACGTGGTTGGTCCTGAGGAAAGTCGCATTCAATTTCAATGTCGGTGGCGTCGGCGTCCACATTCCACAAAATGGAATCCTCGGTGCTGCGAATACAACGCCTGCCCTGGAAAACTTTGAAGAAGAGATCGGGCCGCCGATCCACAAACAGTTCGCGAAAGTAGGATTCATCAAACTCAATTTCAAACGAGCCTTGCGCGTCGGTGATCGCGCTACCGACGAGGTCATTGAAGAACAGGTCCTTGTCCCACGCCTCCACTCGCAAATCGGCGACGCCGTTTCGCGTTGTGCGGTCAATAACTCGGCCAGCAATTCTGAGCGTTTTTTCTTTCTTTGCCATGATGGTTCTCCGTTCTTATTGAGCCATTCCCGCTGTTGTGGCGCGCTGGCCTTTACTGCTGCAGTTGGTCTTCGACGTCACTTGAAATAGTTCCCGCCAACTTTCGTTTCCCCCGCCAGCGCACCTTGGGGCCGCAGGTTCCCACCTTTGAACTCGATATACTTATCAGCCTTGGTTGGGTCCTTCGCTAGATCCTCGACCGCTTTCACAGCCGCGTCATAGCGTGCCTTGTGCTTCGCCTGGGCGTCGTTGTCCATCTTAGGAAACTTAGCGAAGTCATCTTTACCTTTTTTCGTCCCCGCATACTGCGAATGCTGTTCGACGATATCGGTTAAGGTGATGGCGCTGTTGTTTCTTTTGTCTTTCGCCACGAATGACTCGGCATCAATTTTCGCATTCTGTGCCGCTTCAAAGTCCTTCTGTTTGTCCTTTACGATACCGCCTGCCTTTTTTACGTCGGCCTTTTCCTTATTTATCGTGTCGCGCAATTCTTGCACTTTATCAGCGAACGCTTTGTTTACCAGGGCTGCTTTCTTTTTAGGATCCTTCTCTTTAATAGTCGCGCGTATTGCACTCTTGTTTTTGCTTTCATCCTTGGTGAACTTGGTAAACTCGGCATTGGCTGTATTAAGCTCGCCCTGTTCTTTTTGGAGATCTGTTAACGCCTTCTGTTTAGCCGTGCTGGCAACTGTGAACTCCTTTCGGGCGGTTTCAATTCGCGCTTGACGATTCAGGATCGTTGAAGCGACCGCTTTGGCTTCGGCCGCGGTATCTGTGTGCGCGGGAAACGTGAGCTCTCCATAAACGGTCTTGATGGCATCGTTTATTTCCTTTTCGCTGAACTTCCCAACTTTTCCTGAGTGCTCAGGTAACTTGTCTCCTTTGTCCGCGCCCAGCAGATCCACGAACTTTACTGGACTATTCCCGACATACTCGTAAACGTTTACTCCATCTTCGAGCTCCAGCGGGTCGGGACTTATCCATCTCGCCAGCCACGACGCGTAATACCTCACTCCGAAATAGTAGAGCCCGCTCTCCTCGTCACGCTCCTTGCCCGTGTAGCGATAACGTTTTGACGTTTCCGTCTGGCTCCGCACGGCCTGATATGAAGTGCCACCGAAGGGGTAATACTCCTCAAAGGAAACGATCTGGCCCTGATGATCGAGCTCAAGGGCAGCGGAGCCGAGATGGTTGCCGAACTGGTAACGAATAAGACGAGCCGGCGCTGGATCCACACCTGCAGTGCGAGTTTCGACCAAAGCGATCCGCTGCTCGTCGTCCATGATGTGCAGCGTTTCGCGCTCCAAATCGATTGCGTTGCCGTCGTTGCCATACTCGCGATGCACCTCAAAGCCGCCGACGTAGATTCGTTCTTTCATCCGAGTCGGCGTCTGCCCGGCGACCGCCTGGCGCTCAGTGACTTTGCGAACGCGACGACCCGTTGAGTCGTAGACGTACCAGGTTGTCTCCGGCGTTCCACTGTTAACCACTTGTTGCGAGGTAGACTGCAATTGATCGCGAAAGTTCCACCCTATTACCGGCAAATGCGGCATGCGCGTGATGTTGCCGTTCAAGCCGGCGGGACTATCGTAACGATAGGTCTCCGTAGTCGCCCCGAGCACGGTGCTGGTGAGCCGGTTGTTAGGCTTCGCGGCTTCCAGTTGGCTGGCTTCGGTGTACGCATAGGTGCGCGTCCAGCCTGCGTGTGCAGGGTCAGTGCCGCGATGCTGCACAGATAGTATGTTGCCCACAGCATCGTAAGCGTATTGGTCCAGGTATCTTCCAAACGCGTTTCCGTCTACCGGATGATTCAAACGAGCATGAAAGTTATCGAAGGCGTCGGGAGCGGTAGGCGCGTTAGCAGTGTTGCCAGTCTGACCAAGATGCTCTCTGCCCGTGCTTTCAATCAATTGGTAGATCGCGTCATAGGTAAACTCGGCGGTGGGTTCGACGCGGCGATTGCGGAAGTAAATGATCTGCTGGGCGTCGTCGCGG
This sequence comes from bacterium, assembly GCA_040003695.1. GTDB lineage: Bacteria > Acidobacteriota > Blastocatellia > Pyrinomonadales > Pyrinomonadaceae > PSRF01. The sequence goes on along the minus strand of JBDUCB010000329.1, from coordinate 4,214 downwards.
ATATGAGTAACGTTACCCGCCGGGTCATAAGTGTATTGAATATTCTGCACCTGGCAGCCAGGCCAACCAACGGGCGGCACTGGAGGACAGTCGTTAGGAAAGTCAACGACGTCACGTCGGGTGATAAGGCGTGACAGGCGCAAATTCAACCGGTCATATTCGTAGGTCGTTCTGACGCCGTTGCCGAAGTCAATCAGCGTGCGCTCGCCTTTGGCGTCGTAGTCGATATCGGTGATGAAACTGGTCCAGAGCGGCGCGCCGTTTTGTTGCTCGCCTCGCAGGTTAACTTCCACTCGCTCCAGCAGGTTGGCCTCATTGTAGGTGGGCAGGATGATGCTGTTGTCCGGCGCAATCAATTCCGCTGCGCGATTAAGGGCATCATAACGAGTGAAGTTGGTGTAAGTGATGGCTTCCAGCGGCACGGCAGCTGACCAGTCCAGTGTTGACTTGTATTCGAGCGCAAAGCGGCGCTCGCTGCGCAGCGGATTGCCTTTGAAGTCGTACCGATCGCTGGTGACTGTGCCCCCCTGATCTGAGACTTCAACGACTCTCCCACGCAGGTTGTTGGCTTCAGGCGTTGGCAGCGTTTCACCATAGACTGTCCGTCCGACCAGTAGCTCGGCGCCGCCCCTGACGCTCAGGAAGGAGTGGGTGGCCCGGCGCAACGGATCGTAGCTGGTGCGTAATCGTTGATTCCTGCTGTCCCAGGAATAAAGGCGCTCGCCGGCCACATCAATCAGCATCCAGCGCTCACCAGAATCCATACTCGCCCGGTGCGTGCGGTTGCCCAGCATGTCGAACTCGTAATGCATAACGAGGCGGTCAAGGGCATCCGTAACCTCACGTCGATTGCTTTCGATATCCCACAGGATAAAGGTGCGATGAAACTGCTCAATGGGAGGATCAGCCGGTGGGCTATCACTAAGCTTGAATCTATTGTGGGCGATGGTTAGAAAGGCGCGTCCCAGCGAATCGAAGTGCGTTAGAGCGGGGGTGTTTGCATGAACAGCCGCCTTTCGCGCCGCGGATTGTTCTGGTGGTCCCAGCGCGCCGCCCTGTCGTTGGGCATACCAGCCAGGCAAATACTCAGCGCTAGGCAGGCGCAGAAAGAAATCACGTACGTCGGGATCGGTTCCAGGATCCGCCACTAGCACTGTGTCGTTAGCATCCCACGTTTCTTGTTGCCACGAGTCAAAGACCGTTTTTTTCCAACTGTGATTTGGGTGCAACGTGGCGACCACGCGCTCGACCGGGTCATAAAAGAACACGGAACTAACACCAATACGCACGTCAAACTCGAAACGATGAGTGTCAGTAAAAAACGGCTCGTACTGCCGAGTTGGCCGGCCCTTGTTATTGAAGACTGTCCAGCCACTTCCCACCCAGCGAGGGTTAACGTCGTTTGGAGTCATCACCGGCAGGCCATCCGTGTCGACCACGATTTTCTCGTTTGCGTCGCGCTGAGGCGCCGGCCCGGCCTCCGCCTGGATCTTTCGCTGAATTTCCCGCGAGAAACCGTCGGCGTAGGAGAAGCTGACCTGTATCTTCAAGCCGCCGGGTGGAACCGGATCGACCACGTGAGTTTCGCGGGCAAGGGTAGCGAAAAAGGCGGGCGACTTTGGTAGTGGATTTGGTTCGCGCCAGTATTGGGTTAGATCATAGACGACGCGCATTGTTGCTTCGTTCAGCAATGTGGCTGCCATTGGTCCGCGCGGGTCGGCAACAAACTGGTCGATTTCCGCCAGGGTTAGATCGGCTCTGAAATTGGCCGGCAAGCGATCTCCACGCAGCGGGATGTCCTCGGGTTTTCCCATCAGCGCAGTACCCACCACCATGCCAAGCGCATCAAACACCGCCGCCGTGCGGTTACGGTTTGGACCCATGACGATACCTGGCTTGAGTACCCGGTAGTCGTGCCCAGGCGTAATCACATTGGTCACGGCGTCGCGTTCGCCTACAGTGACCAGGTTGCCAAGCGCATCACGAGTCTGCTGAATAAGCAGATCGTGGGCGTCGTAGGTGACAAATGTTTCCGTGCTTACGAAATTCGTGTGGAAGGGATCGCGATAACGATGCGGGAGGAAGAAGTGGTTTTGCGCGTGAACAACTTCCTGAGCTGCTGAATCAGCAGAATTCGGCGAATAGAAAACCCGACCGGAAGGCACCCACCAGTTTGCGTCACCCTCGCTGTGCACGTAGCCGGCTTCGGAAAGCATGGCATCGGTCACTCGGCCGGCGTAAATGGCAGTTACCAAAGATGGCGTGAAGGCGAGTTTGTAACCCTCAAATGTCAGCGCCAGTGATTCCAACTGGCCCAGAGCCAACTGAGCGGTCAAGTCGTTGCGCCGGTAAAGCGTACGCAGATGTTCGATAAGCCGTTTCTGCTGTACACCGGACGTCGGTGACTGTTCATAGCCGATGGAAACGGCGCCCGAGCCTGCAGTCAGAATCTCACTTAACGAAAAGCGGCTGTTTCCTACCGACATCACCAGACCGGTCAACTCGTAAGTGTGGGTCTCACAAGGGGCCGGTATCCGGTAACTATCATCCTCGGGAACGGAATTAGTAAAAGAGTTTTCCGTGTAGGTAATCAGCGTTGTGGTCTGCTTTGAACGTTCCCGTGGACTCAGTCCAACCAAACCTGGATTTCGTGCCATTACCATTCCGCCAAAGCCACCGGGGATCAGAACCGTTTCGCGTCGCCCATAATTGATCGACGCGGATTTCGTTACGTTGCCGAAATCATCAACCTCGAGCGTCAACGCATGCGCGACGCGCGGATCGGAAGGCTTACGTTCATAGTGATAGCTGAGGGCCTCGCGCGCATGGGTAAGGAAGACTGCATGGAGATTGTCGCCTTGCGGCTGAATGTGTTGGATGGTGAAGTTCTGTTCGGTAACCGTGTAAGGATCTTTTTCTTTAGTTGTGCCGTCCAGGGCGTAGATTTCCTGACGCAGCATCGAGCCTTTCAGGGCGCGGCAAGCCTCGCGTTCTTCATCAACCGACAGCCCCACAGGCAGCATCGTGTCGTCGAGAAGAAGCTCTTTGGCTTGCACATCAGTTAGTCCCGGCTCGCGGTAATACTCCCCCACGTCGTCCTGGTCCAGCGTACCGGCAAAGAAATCGGAGACGTGATTGCGGCCGATAAACACGCCGGTATGAAACCACGTGCGCGTGAGCACCGGAGGTACGTGAGACGACTCGTCGACATTCGTCCCAACAGGAAACTCTTGCGTCGCATTGAGCGCGGCAAACTCTTCCGTGTCTCGCTGCTCGACCATGCCGAAACCGCGAAACTCGCGCTCGAAGCCGTCGAAGTAACCATGATGGTAGTCATAGCGCGTAACAAAGCGGTTCCCGCTGATGCGGTCGCAGGTTTCGACGCGGTCGACTACATGCACAGGAAATGGGAGTTTCGTAATCCAGGGCTTGCCGGCTGCTTTATCCTGCAAATAGAACCTGGTGGACGAGTTGTAATGGACCACCGTCTCGGCCCCGAAGTTGTTGAGAGTCTTTACCAACAGATGCGGTTTTTTCCCGCCCATCAAGTCGATGTAACGCAGGGGCCGGCCGGTATCAGCGGGTAGAGGCGACGACCAGACCAGACAGGCAGTGCCGTTGCCCAAGAGATCAAGAGTCATCACCGAGGAGAGGTTGTCCAGGTGGGGGAAACTGCTCACGAGGCGCGGCCCACTCCAGCGATTGCCAGACTGATTGAAATAAAGTCTTACACCGTCACGAGCCAGATAAATGATGTCGTTTGTCCCCGAGCCATCGATGTCAGCGAGACGGATACGCCCGTTCTCAAACTGTTCGGTGTTATCAAACCACGGCGCATCGTCCATCGTGACTTTTGCTCCGAACCGGCCATAGCCCAGGTTGGGCCAATAGCAGACCTCGCCATTGCGGATGCGCACAAGCGCAGTCAATCCGTCGCCACACATATCGGCGAGATAAATGGACTGAGTACCATCGGCGAACACCAAACGCGGACCGCGTTCTTCGTCAAAGGGTTTGCGGACGTAGCCGGCCTCATCAAAACCCTCTTCTGACAACGATGGATACCAGGTGAGCACTTCGTCTTGCGTGATCAAAATGTCGGCGTGACCATCGCCGGTTAGATCGACGAAACGCAGGTTCGGATCATCCCAAAGAAGATTTGGCAGATAGTTAAAAGTACGGAACGTTTCCCAACTTTCGTTTTGGGTACGCTC